>JAZBNU010000116.1:0-5066 GCA_036350815.1 Desulfopila sp. | reverse complement strand
TCGACAATTTTTTTCACGAGATCCGGATGGAGATTGTGGGCATATCCGAATGAGGAGGTGGGGAATTTAGGAGAGGTGAACACAATGCGAAAATCATGGGCATTGATTCTGCCTGCTTCGGCCATACGATAGAAAACATCGGAGGCAACCGGAGCGGCATCATAATCTCCGTGCTCCACGCCGAGAATGGACTGGTCATGCTTGCCGGAATAGGCGACAGTGTAATCTTCGTCTGGTACTATGCCATGTTGAGGGAAAATAGCTCTGGGAGCAAGGTTTCCTGAATTGGAAGAGGCGGAAGTATGGGCGATTCTTTTTCCTTTGATGTCGTTCAGTTCTTTAATATCGCTGTCTTTTTTGGTGACGACGATCAGGTTGTAGCCCTGAAAACCATCATGATAGCCTTTTACCGCGATAGGAACATAACCGGCCAGGTTGACGGCAAAACCGGTGGGACCGGTGGAGAATCCGGCTATGTGGAGCCTGCCGGAACGCATGGCTTCAACTTCAGCAGCATTCGACTGAACGGTGTAATAGATGACTTTTTTTCCGGTAGCTTCTTCGAGATATTTCTGGAAATCGGCAAAGGCATCCTTGTACACAGCAGGATCTTCAACCGGGGTATAGGTGAAAACCAGTGTGTTGGGATCCTTCCATTCTGCCGGATCTTTAGGGGAATCGGCGACAAGGTCCATGTTTTCGTCGCAGTACATCTCGTCCAGGGTTCCTCTGTTTTTGCAGTCATCAGCAAAGGCCACTCCTGTCAGGAGTGATACCGCCGCCAGACACAGCCAAAATTTTTTCATCATGGTCTACACCTCTTTTCTGTAAGGTTTTGGGTTGCACAGCTGTCTTTTATAATACCCTTCTTCTAGCGGTTTTTCCTGCCGCTTGTCAAGGCTAACCGGGATTTCTCAGAAACATTGTGTCGATTTTGCCAAAATCGAGTGATTCTTCAACCTGTGATATGTTCCCTTTCATTTGAAAGCCAGACATGCGCTTAAGCGAAGATAAACCGATCTCAATGGAACTGCAGCGCTGTCGAGGCAAGGAGTATACGACTTTAGTCAGGAGAATTCCGGGTGAGGGTCTCTTGCTTCGCACATTGTGCCCAGGGCAATCCCGGCTCTGCTAAGATATCCAGATCGATGCAATCAGGGAGGTTATGATGTAACCCATCGGTCGACAAGCTCCTCAGTTTCACCTGGTATAACGCCTAAAAGGACAGCCAGATCAAGAATAGTGAATCGTTCCCGCATCTGATGGGCGTTGTGCACCACATTGATAAATCTTTCCCGTAGCAGTGGAGTGCCGTTGTCCCTGATATGGTGAAAACAATGTGCACCTTCTGCCCCGGCGAGGCAGTTTTTCAGACGAGCAGGAGCAATCAGATCCGGAGTTATCAGCTCTTTAAGCTTCTGCCAGTTTTTCTGGTCCGAGAGACACCTCACGGCAAGGTCCATTCGCTGTTTTTTTCCGGCATACTGCTTGGCGACAACCGGAGCCAGTGAACCCCAGAAATCGGTAGTAATATTTTCAGGTGCGCTCGTAAAATGTGGTGTCTCAATGGACATGATCTTTTCATAAAGGGCCGCCATGAGGATGGAGGCAACCCCTACCTGGCGTCCATGGAGATCATGCTTGCGGCCATCCCGGTCTGCCGTCATGTCGAGAGTATGGGAAATGAGATGTTCAGCACCGGAAGCAGGAGATGAGGTTCCCGTAATGGTCATGGCGATGCTGGAGTAAAAGAGGGCTTCGAAAAGTGCCTGGAGAGCCTCCGGGTGGAGAGCTTTAATCCGTTCGGGGTTGTTGAGATAGACTGGTTCAAGCTCCTTGAGCAGATCCACCGAAAATCGGCAGTAGTAATCGTTGAAAAGAAAATGATTCAGTTTCCAGTCGGCAGAACTGATGGATTTGGCCAGGACGTCACCGAGGCCGGAAGCCGTCAATTCATAAGGGGCGTTGCGCAGTATGTCCGGGTCGGCAAAAACCATGCTCGGTGCATCGGCATGAAAAAGTACTTTGAGACCGTCGACTGTTGCCGCCACATTGGCCGAGGCGTAACCATTCATGGAGGCAGCTGTGGGAATCGTAAAATATGTTTTCTTGCCGAGGTAGGCTGCCCACTTCACCAGATCGTTGATGACACCGCTGCCCACCGCGATATAGACATCGGCCTCGGGTGCCTCATTTATAATCAGATCCCTCGTGGCTGTGTCGGCAACGGGAGACTCTCCGTTATGATCCGGGACGATGAAAAGAGAGATGGAGAGCGCCTTGTTTCGTAGACGCTCAAATACCGACTTCGCGGCAGCTTCATAGGTCCGTGTGTCGGCTATAATGAGATAGCGGGTCGACGATGGCATCGCCAAGGCTGTCTGCAACAGTGTATCACAACAGTCCCTGCTGTAGATCATTTCCTTGGTTGGGACGGAATGCTTTTTTCCGCAGTCGCATACAAAAGAAGAGCCCAGAAGTGTATTTTGATCCATGTTTTGCGGCATTGGTGTGTACTGCCAGAAAGTGAAATATCCGGGGCATGGCGGTGCGTTATTCCATGTCCCCGGGAAAAAAGTGCATGAGCGTACTATTGAACTGCTGAGGATGTCTGCAGATAATAGTAATCCGAGATGGTGGTCCACTCTCTGGCTTTGGCCATGAATTCGCGCTGGGAGGTAAGAACCTCTTTAAAGAGAGCATCCTGTTCAGCGTATTCATTCAAAACATTATCTGTTTCTTCTTTCATCTTGGCGAGGACTTCTTCGGGAAATTTTTTCACCATGATTCCGGGATACTCTTCTTTCATCTGAGCCCATGCTGTAGAACTGTCGGCAAAATTTTCCGCGTACATGTCAGCACTTACCGCCTTCATGGCGACTTTTAGGGCGACCTGATAGGACGGAGGCAGTTTGTCAAATTCTCTTTTGTTTATGAGAAACTGCATGTCGGAAGCCGGTTCATGCCAGCCGGCGTAATAGTAGGGTGCAATTTTATGGAATCCCATACGGATGTCCATGGAAGGTCCAACCCACTCAAGAGCGTCGATGGTACCACGGTCAAGAGAGGTATAGAGCTCACCTGCCGGGATGTTGGTAACGTTGACGCCAAGCCTGGCAAATACCTCGCCGGCCAGCCCAGGGATGCGCATTTTCAATCCATTGAGGTCGGCTAGGGAGGTGATCTCTTTTCTGAACCAGCCGCCCATCTGTACACCGGTGTTGCCGCCTGGAAAGGCGTAGACATCAAACTTGTCATAACATTTCTGCATAAGTTCCATGCCGCCGCCGTAATAGAGCCAGGCGCTCTGCTCCGCTGCTGTCATACCGAAAGGTACAGTGGTAAAAATGGTGGTGGTGATGTCTTTGCCTTTCCAGTAATATGAAGCACTGTGGCCGATTTCATATTGACCGCCCTTGACCATGTCGAGAATCCCCAGAGCAGCTTTGTGCTTTTCTGCACCTTCTACCCTGATGATGAAATTGCCATCCGTCATTTCACTGACCAGCTCAGCCAGTTTAATTGGCGGAGAGACCAGCGGAGTCAGAGTGGTGGGCCAGGTCATGGCAAGTTTCCACTTCACCGCTTTTTCCGCCATTGCCGGTGTGGCCGAAAGTACCAGTATTACACAAAACGTAATCCATTTATTCATTCTTTTCCTCCAGAGTTTAAAAATATAAGGTGTAACGAACTGATTGCTCTTTACTGACATTATCTGTAATTTTCAAGTATTTGTTGGAGAACTGCTGAACCTGGACAGAGTTCTTCTTCTTTAAGAGAGTTCAGTGGTTTGCTGCAAGTACCGAGGATTTCGTGAGTATCGCCCATCTGCTCGTTGATGTAAAGAAGTCCTGTGAGTATCTGATGCTGCTCGCGATGTTTTTCAAGAGCATCGATGGCACACCGTCTTGAAGTGACGTCGATTGCATCGCCGCATTTTTTATAGAGATTGATGATGCTGCCGTCGTGCAGGGTAACCGGAGTTGCGGTATCCTCTTTGTATTGAGTGGTTATTTCCTGTCTGAGGGGAATGAAATCAAGGGTTGCCGTAGCTTCCATGTGGTCGCGTACCCACTGGTAACTCTTGGTGGATGTGTCGCTGTTGTTAAATGTGACGCAAGGAGAAATGACATCAAGAAGCGAAAAACCCTTATGTGAGATGGCTGCTTTGATAAGGGGGACAAGCTGTTCTTTGTCGCCGGAAAAGCTGCGTGCCACAAATCCCGAGCCCAGTTGGATGGCCATTTCACAGAGGTCGATTGATTCAAAGGGGTTGGGGGCACCTTTTTTGCTGGCTGAACCACGATCTGCGGTGGCTGAGTCCTGACCTTTTGTCAGCCCGTAACAGCCGTTATTCATGACAATATAGGTCATGTTGAGGTTGCGCCTGATCACATGGGCGAACTGCCCCATCCCAATTGAAGCGGTGTCACCGTCACCCGAGACACCGATATAAGTGAGATCTCTATTGGCCATATTGGCACCAGTGGCGACCGACGGCATTCGGCCGTGGACGGAGTTGAAACCATGTGATTTGCCGAGAAAATAGGCCGGAGTTTTGGAAGAGCAGCCTATCCCGGAGAGCTTGGCAACTTTATGAGGCTCTAAGGAGAGCTCATAGCACGCCTGGATGATGGCATTGCTGATGGAATCGTGGCCGCAGCCGGCACAGAGGGTTGAAATGGCACCCTCGTAGTCTCTTTTGGTGAAACCAAGCGTATTTTTGGGAAGATCCGGATGGCGGAACGTAGGTCGACGATAGGTCATTTGCTGCCTCCCTGCCGGGGATGTGATTGGTTGAGAGTGTCTGTTGAAGTCTGCAGCCATGTATCCAGGGATTGAAGAATATGGCTGGAGGTAATGGGCAGGCCGTCAAAACAGAGAACAGGAACAAGCTTTTCCGGAGAAAAGTGACACTCGTTGATAAGGAGCTGCCGCATCTGGCTGTCACGGTTCTGTTCAATGATAAAAACGACATCATGTGTATTGATGAAATCGATTGCCTCTTCCGGGAAAGGAAAGGAGCGTAATCGCATGGTGTTGTAGCGTGCGCCGTCTGCATTGAG
>JAZBNU010000115.1:0-12755 GCA_036350815.1 Desulfopila sp. | reverse complement strand
TGTCTCCTGGTCCGGCAAGCAATAGATTGAGACTTCCCTGACGAAAGCTGAGGCGATATCTTCTAAATGCTTCCACCAGAAATCCCGTTTTCTTGGTATCATCCCTTCGTCCCAGACAAAGAACAAAAGGGGTTTTCGCCAGATCCAGACCGGCTACAGTTTCAGGAATCTCATGGAGAGGAAGGGTCTTTAATTCAATGCCTTCACCGACCACCTTTCCTTTTCGCAATATTCCAGGACCGAAAAGAGTAAGAGCAAGCTTCTGTTCCCCCTCGGAATTATAGAGGATACCGCGGCAAAGCCGCATGCACCGTTCTACCTGGGGAAGATAGGCATACACCTCATCGTGAAGGCATGGTTGAAGCCATGATTGTTCAGCAACCAAAGGTAGTCCATTAAGAGTGGTCCCATAGAGGTAGGGGATAAAAATGAAGCAGTGATACTGTGTGCTATTTCTTTTTAAAAATCTCTCCAGTCCAGAAGAATTGATATTCTCATTGACAAACTCTTCCGCCTTACCAAAGGGAAAAGGGTTGATACCCGGCTTGAGGCTCTCGGTTGGCAGGGCCAGGCCATGCGCATTAGCTCTGTTGAAGACCTCACTCTGTCTTTTATCAACTTTGAATCGGCGAACTGTCAGGCCATTGATTTTCTCTCTTCCCGGAGAAAGATGATTCATAGACCAGTCTTCATGAAAGGCAGCACAGCATGTGGTTAGAATTTCCACTTTGTGTCCACGAGCCGCTAAACGATTGGCTATCTGCCAGGCCTGCTGTTCAGCACCTCCCTTAAGATTTTCGCCAAACCAGGGAATCACCAGAGCTATGGCTTTCATACCTTGTATCCCACTATTGAATAATCACGGGCACAGGCGTAAAGCTCGTTCAGGCGCGCTGCAAGTTTTGGCGCCTCGTCTGCTGGCAGCCGTTGATCCTCTTCATGCGGATGAAGAAAAAGGAGTTCAACTTTGCAGAATCCTCTGTACTCCATAAGAAACTGATGGGTTTCCGGATAAAGAGGACGGATGTGTGTAGGGTCAGACCAGAAATTACAGCTTCCCACTAAAAGATTTTTCGGATTTGGCGTTTCAAACAGGGCAAACCCACCAGGTTGCAAGACCCGGATACTTTCATCAAAAAGAGCTATCCGGGTGTCAAAATCCATATGCTCGATAAGATGAAAGCCGGTTATTGCCCCAAGCGAATTATCAGGGAGGGATCGAAGATACTCTAAAGCATCATTTTCTATTACCTGCAGCCCTCTTTCAAGGCATTCATTGACTAAAGCGTGATTCAAATCAACTCCAACGGCAATAAACCCCGCATCACCCAAAATTTCGAGCCATTCCCCTCTGCCGCACCCGATATCGAGCACCGGCCTTTTTTCAACTCCGGCTCCAGCAGCACGGACACGAGGGAGATAGAATATCAAGCGGTCTCTGATTTCTTCTCGCGTGCCCCGGAACTGATTTTCAAATGCTATATACATGGGATCGAGAATGTCAGGTACTTCTTTACCAACTTTTGCTCCGCACTCACCCTTGTCCTCTGTTTTCAACTGCCGACGCAGTTCTTCAAGGAGAATTGTCACCCTTCTCTCCTGGGTGATCAGGCCTGTTTTTAAATAGTCAATCAACAGACTATTCTTGTGTGTCTGGCGCTCAAGTCCGGCACTGCGTTTATTCATTTCTCGAATACCGTCAAGAAGAATGTGCTGGGAATGCAGGATGGCATTATTAAATTTTCGTTGAGGTATTGTAATAACACGGCCAAAAAAATTCGTCGCTTTACCGATTACTTGAATAATTCGTCTTTTTATCCCTCTATAATGCAGCGCTGAGATGGCATCAGCTCCAGCATTGACATTATGTCCTGCTGTTTTCAGGGTCTCCTGCATCTGATTCCATGAATAGGGGTCATTCAACGGAAACTGGTTGAGTGAGTCAGTTCCATGTTGCCTGATTTTATTTTTCTGCAACTTGCGTTCTGCCCCTACTCTCTCCAGTAAATGCTCCACATCAATTTCGGGATTTTTGCTTTCCAGCATATATACTACCTCTCAGTCTTTAGCTTTACTTCTCGTAATATCAACCGTTGTTGCCAGAGCTGCCACACCTACAAAAGAAGGTTCATTGCCTGCAACTACCTGTATTGCCAGGCATCTATCCCACCAGTCACAATTTTCTTCCAGATGAGTTTCTCCGCCATGAACAGCCACACAGATCGAATAATTCCCCACGCCGACATTAAGGGGCAATGAAAAATTAAATTCAAAACAATCTCCGGATGTAACCTCGAGTAACCTGTGTCCCAGGTGGCTGGTATTGGTGCCGAAGATGTCATTCCCCATCCTGTCGCGCAGCAGAAACCCGACCGCAGGCCCAGACATATCTTTATAAAAGGTTACGGAACAGCGCAGCGCTACTTGTTCACCGACTCGTACCGTACGGACAGACACTCCATCCGCGGTGCAGATATCAACATCAACGATTCGCGCATTGCCATTACCGGAGCGTGTTGATACTCCTCCACCCTCTCCAATAACCTGGCGAATTTCTTCTTCCTGATTTTTTCTGGCTATAACCGAATTATAAAAATCAAGTACGGTATCAGGCGATCCATCCTGGGTAATTTTACCACCATCAAGTAAAATCGCTCTGCTGCAGAGCGATTTTACCGCTCCGGGATCATGGGAGACAAAAAGGAGGGTGGTCCCTTTGTCGCGGTATTCTCGGATTCGAGCTATGCATTTATGTTGAAAATAGGCATCGCCCACGGACAATGCCTCGTCAACAATTAAAATTTCAGGCTGTATGACGGTTGCAGCACTGAATGCCAGCCGCACCTGCATGCCGGTTGAATAGACCCGTACCGGCTGATCCAGATAGTCTCCGAGCTCAGAAAACTCTCTGATGCCATCTATGAGCCGATGCGCTTCCTCACTGCTGTACCCCATCATCTGGCAAGTCATCAAAGCGTTGACGCGCCCGGAAAAATCCTTATGGAACCCCATGCCCAATTCAAGCAGTGCGGCAACACGGCCATGGATTTCTATGGAACCTTCTGTTGGAATCGAAGTTTTGGTTAATAATTTTAGCAGAGTCGATTTCCCGGCGCCATTAATCCCTATTATACCTAGGGCCTCGCCCTGTTCCACGTTAAAATTAAGATCGCGAAAAACCCAGCTGGACCGGTGGGCCTGATATCTGCCGAAACTCAGCCATTCAGCCAGTCTCGCCCAGCGATTAGCATATCGCTTGTACTTCTTGCCGAGGTTTTGAACCTGTATTTGATAACTCACAATTCATCCACCATCTCATCGGCGAGGCGATGAAAAACTGCAAAACCAAAAATTAACGACAATACTGCACCCAAAATATGAAACTTGAAGTCAAGCAGGTTCGGCCAGGTATCATAAAGAATGATTGCTTGATAAGCCTGGACAAATGCCGTCATAGGGTTAATTGGTAAAAATCGCTGGAATTCTTCAGGGAGCATGGAAACAGCGTAGACTATAGGAGTAAACCAGAACCAGAACTGAACAATGACACTGACGAACTGTCCGATATCACGAAAAAAAACATTTACACTACCAAGTACAACTCCAATTCCGACAACAAAGGTCTGTTGAATCATAAGAAGAGGAATAAATGCCAGTATTATCCACCCCGGGAAACGACCTGTTATCAGTAAAAAGCTGATAAAAATAGAGAAAATAATCAGAAAATTAATAGTTGCAGAACACAGTGCAATCACCGGCAGGGTTATTCGGGGAAAACTGACTTTTTTCAGCAGGGTTGCCTGTTCAATAAAAATATTGGGAAAACGGTTAAGAAGCTCAACAAAATAGAGCCAAGGCAGCAATCCGGCACAGACAAAAAGTCCATAAGCCATAGTATCATCAATTCCGGGCAGTTTGGCACGCATGACTTTGGAGAAAATTACCGTGTAAATAGTTATCAAGGCCATAGGATGGAGCACCGCCCATAAGCTGCCGAGCAATGATCCCAGATAACGGCTGCGAAACTCTCTGGCTACCATGCTGACGACAAACCCTCTGTAGCTCCACAGAGCAATGAGGCGGCCCTTGAACTCATCCATTTTCAAAGCCCAGCCAATATACGTTTTTGCCTAAAAGCAGGTTTTCTCACTTTGCCGTATCCTTCATATATGCTTCAACCATCATCGCGGCAACATCCTTCATAGCATATTGAGCTCTCCAACCTAACTTTTTTTCAGCCTTACTCGGATCTGCCAGAGATACTTTGATGTCTGTAGGACGGAGGAGATCCGGGTGATGTTCCACATATTCCCGCCAGTCAAGACCCAATAACGTGAAGACCGTTTCAACCATATCCTCAAGACTGTAACTCCGACCTGTGGCAATTATGAAATCATCAGCCTCCTCCTGCTGCAGCATAAGCCACATAGCTTTAACATACTCTGGCGCCCAACCCCAATCCCTTACAACGGAGATGTCCCCAAGACGCATACTCTTTTTCTTTCCCAGCTTGATATCACAGGCTTCTCTGACGATTTTCTGGGTAACAAAGCGAGGCGGACGCAATGGTGATTCATGGTTGAAAAGAAGACCGGAGCAGGCAAATATTCCGTATGCCTCCCTGTAATTGGCAACCTGCCAGTACGCTGCCGCCTTGGCGACAGCGTATGGACTTCGCGGTCTGAAAGATGTCGCTTCGCTTGCTCTCGCTTCATCAATATTACCAAAACATTCGCTTGATCCGGCATTATAAAAACGTACCGGCATTTCAAGCATTCGAATGGCTTCTAGAAGATTCAGTGTTCCGACGCTGATACTTTCATAGGTTTCCATGGGCTGGCTGAACGACAACCCGACAGAACTCTGCCCTGCCAGATTATAGACTTCATCGGGTCTGGAGTTTTTCAGCACCTGCAGTACGCTGCGAAAATCAGTGGAAGTAACGGATTCAGTCTGAATCTGCTTTTTAATGCCTAATTTTTCAAGATTACTGAAAGAAGACATCGACGCATCACGCGATGCACCTACCACACGATATCCTTTTTCCAGCAGCAATTGAGCTAAATATGCTCCATCCTGACCGGAAACACCTAAAATAAGAGCGGTTTTATTCATTTTTAATATTTATCATAAAGTTTCAACCCTGACAAAGCTCGTCTACAGAGTTTCACTCTGTATATACCTTACCAGCCAACCGACACATCAGGCGCAGTTGATCTTGAATATCACAGTGTACTTTAGCGATGATCAGTGCCATACTTTTTAGGGCATACACTTGGATTGGTTTTTCAAAAAAGTGGAAATACTAACAGCAAGACAGCTTTTAGAAAAGAAAAATTATTTCCACTGCATCATTAATCTGGACAAATTCAGGATAATGTTGCGGGTAATTGATACTTGCCGATAATACATGAAACGTCCTGGTCATAAGAGAGCTTGTCTCAATCATTGCAGATCCAGCAACCGACCAGCCGGCACACTCGAAGGGATGCATGAAACTGTTGCACTAGGTGGTACATGAAACCCACAATAGAAAATGCTGTGCCTGGTTTTAAAAATGATTTTTCCGGAGATGTTCTTGAGGAAAATGCATTTTATATCGTCTCTTTACCCTACTTGGGACAGCATTGATATTTAAAATAAAGATAGTCAATAAGCACCCAGTTTTCCCTTCCAGGCGGTCCTTCGTATGCTATCTTCATACTATGCTCGCCTGCTTTAAGTCGAGTCATTTTTGCAACTGAAGTTTCCCGGTCCTTAAACCTGCCGCGCGTGAGACCATATACGCTGTGTTTTTTGTGTTCTTTTCTATTGGCCGGGGTAGCTGTTCCTATGATCGGTAAACTGAGTGTAAGAATGTCATTGAAATACACATTAATTGTGCCATCCACTTGGGCAATATAGTGCACGCCAATGTCATAAATGCCGTCTGCAGGAATAGAAATAGTCGTTTCAGAATCGGAATTTTTGAAGAATACTCTTCCTCTCATATGGAGTGGGTTGGTTGTGGACCAGACAGAGGTGTTTTGAGAGGTCATTACCTCTGTTTCAACAAATATCGGTTCTTTCTTATGTGCATAAAATGCTGCAAAAACAAAAGCAGCTAGAATGAGAGTTAAAAGAGCGGCAGTCAGCGGTTTGTTTGAAATACGGTAGATACTCCGGTGGTTTTTTTTTGAGATTACGATGGCGTTTACACACAAAAAAGATATACCAAGCCAGAAAATAAACCATGTGTCGATACGACCGGTCCGCATAAAGGCACTTGGGAGAAAAGTGTGAAAAGGGATATTGGTAACCTGTTCAAGAAAGACAAAGAGTCTGTTCGGACCAATAGGACGGTTTGTTTTCAAATAGGGAAAAAGCAGGCCAACACAAGTATATATCGCACCAATACAAGTGAGCAGCCAGAAAAGAACCTTCCTCCAGGTATCTCTTGGAGCAAGCCAGAATGGCAGCAAAGCGGACCATGCAGGCAGTGTGTACATAAGATAGCGATAGGGAGGAGAAAAACCACCATGCCAGGCAAACCAGTTGAGCCCTATTAAGAGAGATATGGAGGTAAAAATAGAAAAAAAGCAAATGAGGAAAAAACGTGTATTGCTTCTATATGATTCATAGAGAGAAATGAATGCCAGCATAAAGACGGGAGCGACAACGAAAAGACCAAAATTTTGCCCGCCAAACAAGCCTTTCAAACTCATTTCAATGACAGAAAATGCATTGTAATCCTTCCACAGCCCC
The DNA here is from genome assembly GCA_036350815.1 of Desulfopila sp. Classification (GTDB taxonomy): domain Bacteria; phylum Desulfobacterota; class Desulfobulbia; order Desulfobulbales; family Desulfocapsaceae; genus Desulfopila_A. Next base: position 6,011 of record JAZBNU010000115.1, on the reverse strand, counting down.
TTCAAGTGAATGGGGATATACATTGCCATGAGTATACAACAAAAAGTTAGAACCCCGACCAGAAGACGTTCTTTCTTTCGCTTGAAAAAATGGATTACATACTCAAAACCTAGGGCAAAAATGATTCCGATAAATCCGATTACAAGTCTGTGTTTAATATAAAAAACAAGGACTGCGATAGCGCAGACAATACATATTTTACGTAAAGATTTAAGGCTGTTGAGAGAGGCGATATAGAGTGAGAGAGCAAATAAAAACAACCCTATGGTATCGGGAAATTCAACGTGGCTTAAAAAAATTACAGGACAGGAGGTTGTCCCCACCAAAGAGGCAATAATTGCCGGGTTAACCGCACATATTTTAAAGTTCTGGATAAACCCAACCGTTAAAGCGGTTGATAATGAAAGGAGTAAACTGTAAAAAATCAGTATTCCAAGACGCCCACCGAGCGCGTAGGGAATATAGAGGGCATATGGGGTAAGAGGGGCATGTATTGAGCCAGGTGAAACATGGACAAACTCTTTATGCCATCTGCCCCAGTAGAAATCGCGAAAGTCCCTGTTTTCTACTGTTTGCGACACATCTTCAGTACCGTACTCCACCAGACTGTGGGTGAATAGCATGTACTTTACAGCATCACTGTAGGTACTCATTTGCGCAGACCATATGGCAATTCCACCAGTCAAGGACCACACTATCAAAACCAGACAAATTCCGTTGCTGAAGTTCCACCGAGTAACAGCTAACATCCAGGGCAGCATGACGAAACATTTGAGGATAAGCCAGATAAGGAAAAGAAACCCTACATATGGAGCAGAGGCTGAATGGAAGTACCAAAAAAAGGGCAGCGTCAACCATACCAGCGCAATTATGCAATTGACTCTAATGTCACGTTGAAAAGTTTTTCTCCAGGTTTCAGTTGAGCGCGGCGACAGTATTTGGCAAAGAATAAGGAAAAACGTGGGGAAAAAACAGAGAACAGGCAACACCAATACTGAAAATTTACACCAGCCGTATGGCTTAGCAATATAACCGCCGAAATCCCCAGCTGGTAAATCTGCCAGTCCCAGCCACCGCCAGAGAAAATAGATCCCGGTTGAAACTGTGAGGCAGAGAATAAGGGATATAAACAAGCTGATTTTATTTGACTGGATCTCCCCAAGAACCACTTTGTATCGAGATTTCTGGAAAAAAGATATGACAGCTTTCGGAAACAAGGATGATGGGATCGGCATGTATTCTATGTTGTGAAGAAATTTCTTTTCATATGAACGAAAGCCAGGATTACTGAAATAGTACCTTAAAGTGAACAACTCTTGTCATGTTATCTTTTTATCAGCAAAGATCCTTAATCAAGTTTTTTCATGCCACTGGACATCTACGTTCTTTCTACAAGATCCGTTTGAGATGGGTGAAAAGGTCTTGGACGGAAACCAAGGTCTTTTTTTGCTTCCGTATGTTCGAAGTTCAGATCCATATTCATCCTTACAGCCATCTCTGCACTAAGCCCCCTGAAAGGCGGCAATACATTAACTGTTCGGATTGCAAAGGTAAAAAGCCACAGCGGGCAAGGAAGAAATACGGGCTTTCGCCCGAGTGCGAGAAAAATACGCTCCACCATGGTTCGATACGACAACTCCTCCTGACCGGAAATCACATAACTGCATTTTCTTCCCAGGGGAACCTGTAAGGCAGAAAAACATGCTGAAGCTACATCATCGACATGAACAGGTTGACGCAGACCTCTCCCCTGGCCCAATAGGGGGAAAAAGCCGAACCGTCGAATAAATCTCGCTATTTCCGAGACATTTTTATCTTTCCCTCTGCCATAAATCAAAGTTGGTTGAAGAATGACAAGAGTACAGTCGATCGCATTCGCCCACTGCAGAACCTGCTCTTCCCCTTTAACCAGTTGAGAGGCAATATTTCGATCAGTCATACAGGAAGATGTTAATTTACTGAACCTGCTTGTAGAACTCAAAGCCACCAGCCGTTTTGCCTTATAATCCTCAAGAAGAGAAAAATATTGCGGCAATGTCCATATAGGTGCCAGGTAAATCCAGTTTTCTATGATTTGGGGAGATTCTTCTGTGAATCTCAATGACACAATATTCCTGCTCGATTCTCGGGAGAAAGTTGTGACCTCATAGCCATGTTTTTCCAGGAGATGCGATACCCGCTCACCGACAAAACTCGTTCCCCCAATCAGGCCAACTCCGTCATTACTCACATCTCTGCCCCGCCCCAAACATTTTTCCCAGGGTATGCTTCACCGCCAGAAGGCCAAAACGAAACCATATACCACACCAGACAAGCCACATCATTACCAGAGGATATTGATGGGTGAAAAATTTTCGGTAATACCGTACCATCCCTTTATGTTTTGACCATTCAACAAAAATCGGACGTGATGCTGAACATCTCCCTTTATGATGAAATAATCTGGCATTGGGCTCGAACATGATTTTCCATTGATTCATTCTAAAACGCATACACCAGTCTAAATCTTCGCAATGGAGAAAATATTTCTCATCCAGGGGACCTACATCATCAAATGCCTCTTTACTGACCATCATGCAGGCTCCTGAGATAGCATCAACTTCTACCGCTCTATCCGGCATGGGGGTCCGATCCAAACGAAAATCGGAAAAAAGTCTGTGGTTAAATCGCACCAGGTGTTTCAATCCAAAGGTGTTAACAAAAGACTTCCACGGAGTTGGCACATCTCTTCTACATCCCCGCTGCTCAGTACCGTCATCATTGAGGATCAGCCCACCAACCATTCCGACACGAGCAGTATTCTGTAAACATTGCAGGAGGACTGGTATTGTCGATGGCTCAATAATGCAATCCGGGTTGAGATAAAAAAGGTACTCTCCGGCGGCAGCCTTGCTGCCTTGATTACAGGCAACCGCAAATCCTGAATTTTTTTGATTAAGCAATATCTTGAGAGGCCATTTTTCTTTATAATGTTCCTGGAGCAGTTGAATACTTCCATCACGAGAGTCGTTATCGACAACGAGTATTTCCAGATCAACCTCTGTTCGGCCAACAGTTTGAACACATTGGGCAAGATCTTCACCTGCATTGTAATTGACGATAATTACAGAAACTTTGGGAGACACGCTTCACCTTGAGAAAAAACAGAAAATCTATTAAAAACAGGAGCAGGTTTTATTTGATATTCCAAATACAATATAAAAAATGGGAGTACATGGCAATCTATTAATGATTGCTCGACTACCATTTTTCCTCAACCTGGAAGTACTACAACTGGTGAAATTAAAAAGATTCTCAAGTCATGTGAGCAGAATAAATTGGCGGGAATTTGCCATCACCCGATGCTATTGTCCGCTCTGTTCAACCAGGCGACTATTCGTCAAACTGAACAGCCACGAAATGGGTGTCCGTTGCCTGACATGCAGGGCCACTACCGTCACCCTGTCGTTAGCAACGGTCCTGCAGCAGCTCGTTCCTGATTTATCAACCCAAAAGATTTATGAGCTTTCTTCACGCGGGCCATTGGTAAAGTTTCTCAAGGACCATTGCATGGAACTCACCTGTTCTGAGTATTTCGAAAAAGTAGATCCGGGCTCATATTTCAAAGGTGTTCTCTGCCAGGATGTGCAGCAACTAAGCTTTGCTGATAACAGTTTTGATATCTGCACCTCTACAGAAGTATTTGAACATGTCCCTGATGATAGAAAAGGATTTGCTGAAATCGCAAGGGTATAGCGCCCGGGTGGGCTCTTCGTTTTTACCGTGCCTCTTTTTCCTTCCGCGGTAACAGTGGAGCGGGCAAAAGTTGACCGAAAAAATTCAATCAAATTTCTTTTGCCTCCTCAATATCATGGCGACCCCATTCGCGGTCACGAACCAATTCTTGTCTTCAGGGATTACGGTGAAGACATCTGCCAGAGACTTCTCGAAGGGGGTTTTGTTCGAGCCAAATTACTGCTGCCGTCTCCCAGTCCCCCCTGGGGATTCAAGCGTCAGGTGATTGCTGCCTGGAAGGACCGGTAGTAGAGGCCAGACCAGAAAAGAGATGGGAATTTTCCCGGGCCCACTTCACTGGATTTTTACAAAACTGACTGTAAAGAGGAAGAATCTCTTCTACTTCTCCATCCATTATCAGACTCCCTTTTTCAAACCATATCACACGCGAACATAATTCCTGCAGCTGTCCTGGGTTATGCGAGACAACGACAACAGTTTTCGTCTTCTCCCGCATTTCATCCATTCTTTCATTGGCTTTTTTGCGAAAAGAAGCATCACCTGTGGACATGACCTCATCAAGAATAAGAATATCGGGGTTCACCGCGGTCGATATGGCAAATCCAAGGCGACTTCTCATTCCTGCTGAATAGGTTCTAATGGGTTCGTCAAAGAAATCACCTAATTCAGCAAATTCTTCTATATCATTCATCCTTTGCTTGATTTCTCTTCGGCTCAGTCCAAGAAGACTGCCGCTGATCATGACATTTTCCCGTCCTGTCATGGTTGGGCGAAATCCAATGCCAAGGGCAAGCAGCTGCGCTCTGCCGTTGATGTGAATTTCTCCACTGTCCGGCTGTAAGGCACCACAGAAAACTCTGGAAATTGTACTTTTCCCTGACCCGTTGCGACCGATCACTCCTATGGTCTCACCCTCGAAAATCGTCAGGCTTACATCTTTCAAAGCCCAGAATTTTCTATCCTTTCTCATTCCTTTGTTTTTCGCAAAGAGAAAAAGGGCCTTTCTCTGGTAGCAGAGACTGATATTATTTAATTGAATCGCTACTTTCCGTTGTTCAGAAGCCACAATTTTTTCTGTTTCAAGATTTTCTGATGGAATATTATCATTGTTCAATGTTGCAACCTTATTCACTATAACTCCAGAATCATTTTTTATTACCCTAGTTAAAACATTGCTCACCAATCCCAACAAAAAACCCGCCGCAGCTCATAACATCCTGATAATCTGTGAAGTATTCCTTCGCACCCAAACAAGGCCCATTTGGATGAGGAACACGACACAAAAGAAAAGTATCATAATATTTGGGAGAGCAAAAAAAACACCATCAATCAAAACGGCTCTGAATCCATCTATTAAAGTAACCATCGGGTTCAGGTGAAAAATGATTTTTATCATTTCCGGGATCTTTTCATTCTGCAGCACTCTCTCGGCCGGAAACAGCACAGGAGATAAGAAAAAGGCCATTCTCAGGATGTACTGAAGCAACTGACTGATATCAGATATGTATACATTCAAAACTGAAATAAACAATCCAAGGCCATAACTTGTCATGCCGGTCAGCAGCAGCAGTGGGAACACCAGCAAAGAATGAAAGCCAGTCATCTGAATATTCCACAGCATGATAATCCCAACTCCGACAGCAGCAAGAGTCATCTGCACCAGAACCGGTATCATGATCAACATTGGAATAGGCAGAGCAACCTGTTTTATCAGTTGCGCATTCTGCCCGACTACCTGAGCAGTTCCAATCAAGGCATTGTTGAAAAATTGCCAGGCGACAATTCCGGTAAGAATGAAAATGTGATAATTTTCTCCCCCCCGGCCCAGAATGATTTTAACAAAGACATAATATATCCCCATCATGATTAGAGGGCTTACAACCCACCATAACCATCCAAGGCGGGTCGTATCAACGGTCGTCTTGAGACTCGCCTCGGTCAGAGATACCATTGCAGAAAAATTTTGTCTTATCTCAAGAAATAGTTTTTTCAAAATAATTTTAGAATGATAAAAGAACTGAACTGATGATGCAAAAAATCATTGGCACAAAATTTGGTTAATTTTTCCCAAAGCGTCAAAAAGGCTGTGTCATCTTTTGCATATAATTTTTTCAATAGCAAATTTGTAGAACATAAGCTGAAACTCGGACTAAATAATCTTTTGGAAATCATATTTGCCATAAAGGTAAGTCATAGCATGAAACACTGAAAACAGGCTGTAAGTTTTACGTTTTTATGCCTTCTCGTAATTCGCCAAATGTGTCTTTTCAGAAGAG
>JAZBNU010000114.1:0-26836 GCA_036350815.1 Desulfopila sp. | reverse complement strand
TTCCTCCAGGAGGAAGGGGTCGAGCTTGTCGGTGTTGAAGCAGGAGGACAGGGTATAAACTCCGGCAAACATGCCGCTCGCCTGTGCGGTGACAGTGCCTCTCCCGGGGTTGCTCAGGGGTATCGTACAATGTTCCTGCAGGATAGTGACGGCCAGATGATGGAGACACACTCAGTCGCAGCAGGACTTGATTATGTCGGTGTTTCGCCCATTCTCTCCGATCTCTGGGAAAAAGGCCGGGTCCGATTTGAATCGGCCACCGACCAGGAGGTCATTGAGGCGCTCGACCTGACGATGAAAAAAGAGGGCATCATCCCCGCCCTGGAATCCGCCCACGCCTTTGTCCAGGCATTTAAAGATGCACCACTGTTATCCCCTCAGGATGCACTTATCATCAACATGTCAGGACGCGGCGACAAGGACATCTTTACCATCGCCCACGCCTTTGATGATCCCTCATGGAAAGATTTTATTATCCAGCGCGGCCTTGAATACTCCAAATAATTATGACCGCCTCCGGCCCATACTCTTTTTATATGATGGTGAAATATGCTACTTGAAGACCAGTTGAAGAAAAAACTCCAGGAAAAAGATATCCTCCTGATGACCCATATTGTCCTGGGTTACCCCTCTTTCGAGGAAAACAGGGAAGTTGTCCGGCTGATGGTGGAAAATGGTGTTGACTGCATCGAGATGCAGATTCCTTTTTCCGAACCCATGGCCGATGGTCCTGTCATCATGAAAGCCAACCTCGACAGCCTGGCAAACGGGACAAAAGTCAGAGATTGCATGTCATTTGGTGCCGAGATGGCACAAACCTACGACATTCCTTTTCTCTACATGACGTATTACAATATCATTTTTACCTACGGTGAAGAAAAATTTCTCAGCGACTGTGCCGCAGCCGGTATCCAGGGGTTGATCATCCCCGACCTGCCACCCGAGCAGAGCAGTGATTTTTTTCGCAGTGCCGTAGAAAAAGCAATAGCCCCGATCCTGATCTACTCTCCAACCTCAACAGATGAAAGGATGAAAGATCTTGACCAGGCAGGCCGTGGTTTTATCTACTGCGTTGCCCGCCGCGGAGTAACCGGAAAAAAATCCACCCTCGACACCGATTTCGACACCTATATCAAGCGCTGCCGTCGTGCCACCCAAAAACCTGTCGCAGTTGGCTTCGGCATCAGATCAAAAGAGGATATCGATGCCTTGAAGGGCAAAGCGGATATGGCGATAATTGGTTCTGCTACCATCCGGCTGGTTGACAGCGACGGCGCAGCTGCAGTGGGTCCTTTTATCGCGCAATTACGGAGATGATCATCAATGAGTACAGAAAAGCCTCTTAACGAGATACTCGGTACCACCCAAATACTCTGGAATCTGACTGATCTCTATTCATCGACTGAAGACCCGGCCGTCAAAAGCGACATTGAATGGTGCAAAGACGAAGGCGCTACGCTCGCCCGGGATCATCAGGGGAAACTGGCACAACTCCAGGCAGAAGAAATGTATGCACTTGTTGCCCGACTGGAATCCCTGCAGACCAGACTCGGTAAACTGGCTACCTTTGCCTTCCTCAATTTCACCACCCAGGTCGACAACTCCGCCGCAGGTGCTTTTTATCAGGAAATACGGGAAATTATCAGTCAGGTGGAGAAAAATACCGTTTTTTTCGAACTGGAGTGGAACATGCTGCCCGATGACCATGCCAGCACCCTTCTGCAGGAGGACAAACTGCTTGGGTATCGTCATTATCTTCAATCAATGCGGCGATACAGACCGCATCAGCTGACCGAGGCGGAAGAAAAGCTCCTTATCGAAAGAAAAATTGTGGGCCGCAGCAGCTGGACCACCCTGTTTGAGAAAGTTTTCGGTCATCTCCGCTTCGGCCCCAACAAAAGGACCGAGGAGGAAGTGCTCACCGACCTCTACAGCAGCGATCGTGAAGTGCGGAGCAGAGCCGCTGCCGAAATGACTGAAGGGCTGAAATCACAGAGCCATATCCTCACCCACATATTCAATACCCTGGCAGCAGAGAAAATGATAACCGATCGGTTGCGCAGCCATAGAGGCTGGGTCAGTGCCATGAATCTGGACAACCAGGTGGAGGACGCCACTGTTGACGCCCTTATCGGAGCAGTAACCGGACGTTATGATATTGTGCAGCGATACTACCGGGTGAAAAAAGAGCTGCTCTCCCTTGACGAACTGCGGGATTATGACCGCTATGCCCCCCTGCCGGCACTGCCGACCAAGCAGATCGACTGGCAGGGAAGCCGCGCCATCGTTCTGGATGCCTTTGCCTCCTTCTCTCCGCGTATGGCCGAAACGGCCGAACGTTTTTTTGAGAAAAACTATATCCATGCTCCGCTGCTCCCCGGAAAGAGAGGAGGAGCATTTGCTCACCCCTGCATTCCCGAGGTTCACCCCTATGTCATGGTAAACTATAGCGGCACCCTCAGAGACATCTCTACCGTCGCCCATGAACTGGGACACGGTATCCACCAGGTCCTGGCCGCGGAAAAAGGATATTTCTCCAGCGACACCCCTCTCGTCCTGGCGGAAACAGCCTCTGTTTTTGCCGAATTACTGGTCTTTAAGGCTCAGCTTGCTCTCCTGGAAAATCCAGCAGAGAAAAAGGCCTATATCTGCCAGAAACTGGAATCAATATTCGCCACGGTTTTCCGCCAAACAGCCATGAACCGCTTTGAAGAAGCCATGCACCAGGGACGCCGACAGAAAGGAGAGTTGAGCTGTGAGCAACTCAGTGCCTTCTGGCTGGAAACCCAGAGAGAGATGTTTGGCGATGCAGTTAATCTCAGCGAAGACTACGGCATCTGGTGGTCCTATATTCCTCATTTTCTCGCGACCCCTGGTTATGTTTACTCATACGCTTTTGGTGAACTGCTGGTACTGGCTCTCTATAATCTCTATGAAAATGAAGGACAGCCGTTCATTGAAAAATATTTCAATCTGCTTGCCGCCGGAGGGTCAGACACGCCATATGCTCTTCTCCAGCCTTTCGGTATTGATCTCAACGATCAGAATTTCTGGAATCAGGGACTCGATCTGATCGACTCCATGCTGAGAGAAGTAGAAAACAGTCACAACTGATTGTTGACACCCTCTCGTAAGCCAGACATGAAAAACAGGTAGAAGGTTATCTTTAACAGAGGTTGATTATCGCATGAAGATTACAGTTCTCGACGGCTACACTCTTAATCCCGGCGATCTCGACTGGAATGGGCTGCAGGCTCTGGGGAGTGTGAAGGTATATGACCGCACATCCCCGGAAGAAATTCTTTCTCATGCCCAAGGCGCTGAAATACTCCTGAGCAACAAAACCATCCTGACGGATGAGGTCATGGGGAATCTTCCTTCCCTGCGCTATATCGGGGTATTAGCCACTGGTTATGATGTCATTGACATCGAAGCGGCCCGCAGGAGAAACATAGCCGTCACCAATGTTCCCGCTTACGGTGCCGCTTCCGTGGCCCAGATGGTCTTTGCTCACATTCTCAACATCACCAACAACGTAGCCGGCCATTCTCATGATGTTGCCCGGGGAGGGTGGGGGAAAACCGAAGACTACTGCTACTGGCTCACTCCCCAGACAGAACTGGCTGATAAAGTCATGGGCATCATCGGTTACGGGGAAATCGGGCGGGCCACTGCCGAACTGGCCAGAGCATTTTCCATGAAGGTGCTCATTCACACCCGCACCATTCCGCAGTCTCTGCCGGAAAACATTTCACATGTACAACTTGAGGAGCTGCTCAGTCTTTCAGATATCATCAGTCTTCACTGCCCCTTGACCGAACACACCAGAGAGTTGATCAATGAAGATACTCTCAGCCTCATGAAGGATTCAGCCCTGCTGATAAATTGCAGCAGAGGGCCGCTGGTAAAGGAATCAGCACTGGCTGAAGCATTAAACAATGGTACAATCAAAGCGGCAGGTCTCGATGTTCTCACGCAGGAACCGCTCAAGAGCGACACCCCGCTGCTTCAGGCAAAGAACTGTTTCATAACGCCTCATATCGCCTGGGCAACCAGGGAAGCACGAGCACGCCTGCTGGCAACAGCGGTTGCCAATCTTGAAGCTTTCCTGGAGGGGAAGAGGAAAAACCGCTTAACCTGAGTCGGGCGTCTGATTCAGACACCTGCTATGACTTCAATTTCAACATCAAGGCCATCATCGAGATTACGCACCCCGACACAATTCCTGGCAGGCCGGTCTTTAGGAAAAAACTCGAGATAGGCACTGTTCAGCTCATCTTTGTGTTCCATGGAGCTCAAATAAATATCAACCCGTAAAACTTTTTCCAGATCTGAACCGGCAGCTTCAAGTATTGCTTTGATATTCTTCAAGATACGTCTGGTTTGCGCGGCAACTGAATCATGGACAGGCTTACCGGTTTTCGCATCTTCCGAAGTCTGACCCGACACAAAAATCAGATTTCCGTACTTGATCGCCTGGGAATACGGCCCAGGCTCCGGGGCCTTATCCGTATAAATAACTTCCTTCTGCATACATACTCCTTTTTTACATTCATTATCAGTACTTTACAAAAAGTTTTCTCTCAAACTGAACAAACAGATCGCAGCCGGATTCGGTCACAAGAATCGGTTCACTGCATTCAAAACCATAGGTTTCCAGCCAGATTCCCGGCATAAAATGCAGCGTCATACCGGGCTGAAGAACAGTTTTATCTCCCGGGCGCAGACTTACGGTGTGCTCACCCCAATCTGGTACGTAATTCAAACCAAAGGAATATCCAACCCGGGAAGGCTTGACCACTCCGGTATGGGCAATCGCCTGCCGCCAGCGCTCTTCCACTTCTTCAGCGGTAACGCCTGGTTGTATATACGCAAGTGTCCGCTCCAATCCCTCAACCACACCATCTGCAGTACGCTGCAGATCCGCCGGAGGCTCTCCCAGATACAGTGTCCGCGACAGAGGCATATGATACCGGTACCGCGCACCGCAGAGTTCCAGCATCACCACATCACCGCTTTGATACTGTCTGTCCGGGTCATAGGTCAGATGCGCCGCCGCGGTTCTTCTGCCGGACGGCATGATCGGGAAAATAGCCGGTGACGAGCCGCCCAGAGTCTCGGTTCCGCTGATCTGATGAGCACAGACCATGGCAGCTGCATTCTTTTCCCAGACACCTGTCTCGATGGAAGCAATTGCCGTCTCCATAACCTTCTCGCAGATAAGGGCAGCCTGGCGCATATACTGTATTTCAGTTTCACTCTTGATGGTTTTCACCCAGTTGACCAGATTGGTAGCATCCACCAGCTCCGCCCGAGGCAGCTCCTGCTGCAGGGTGAGATACATCCGCGCGCTGAACCAGTACCCATCCATCTCCAGGCCGAGCCGCTTCTCTGCAAGACCTTTTTGCCTCAACAAATCTGCAACATAGCACATAGTGTGGGTGTATCGTGACTGGACGTAATAATCGGGATAGCCATAGATACAGTCATCCGGAATCCAGCAGGTCTGCCGGGCACCATTTGCATCCTGTTCCCTGCCGAACCACAGCGGGTATTCCTCCTCCAGATCCACAATAATGCCCTGATGAACATAAAACGACCAGCCGTCGTAGCCGGTAAGATAGTTCATATTGGCAGGATCCACCACCAGCATAACCTCGATACCGGCATGATCCATACTCTGCTTCACTTTGGTCATTCTGTTACGGTATTCTTCCAGGGAAAACAGTCCATTTTTGCGCATTTTTTCACCTAAACGACCAGGTCGCAAATTCAACCTTCAGACAAGACCTTCCAGGACGGTCTCAAGATACGTTTTCGACGCCACTGTGCTGCCGGACAACAGAGTGACAACACGCTTTCCACCTGCATCAAACAGCCCGCCCAACAGCGCACCGACTCCAACGGCAGCCGCACCTTCTGCTATCAGCCTCTGTCTTTCAAAAACATGAACCATGCCCTCAATAATCTGCTGTTCGCTGACACAGACATGCTCATCGACATAACGCTCCACCAGTGGCAGTGTGTAGCGGTTATTCAGGCCGATTCCTCCCAGGAGAGAGTCGGCCAGGGTGTCTTTTTCCTCCACCGCCACAGGCTTGCCGGCCTTGACACTTTCGAGCATCGCCGGTGACCGATCAATGGAAACACCGACAATATGGATTCGTGGATTGATGGACTTAGCCGCCATGGCAATGCCGCCGAGCAGTCCGCCGCCGGAAAGCTGCACCAGCAGTACTTCGGTTTCAGGAAGCTCACTGAGAATCTCCAGAGCAATGGTTCCCTGGCCGGCGATAATAAGAGGGTCATCAAAGGGTTCGACAGGAGTAAATCCCTTTTGTGCCACCAATTCAACATAATGGTGTTCCGCCTCATCCTGAGATGCACCGTGGATAACCAGCTCCGCCCCAAATGATCGTATCATGTCGGCACGATAGGCTGGCACATGTTCGGAGAGGCACACCACCGCCCTGATATTCTGCTGTGCGGCGACAAACGCCACGGCTTTGCCGTGGTTTCCTGTGGAAAAGGTTATCACTCCCCGCCTTTTCTGCTCATCGGAGAGGCTCAGAATCTTATTGCTCGCACCTCTGACCTTGAAAGCACCAGTATTTTGCAGACATTCAAGCTTGAGGTGCACGGATGCAGCACCACAGCGTTTAGCAAGAGAGGTATCGGCAATCAGTGCCGTTGGCCGTACCATACTGTCAATGCGCCGCTGCGCTGTATAGACATCATACAGATCCGGCATACTTACACTCATAAAACACTCCCCTGATTGACATTTATCTGTCAATTGTTTGGTATTCCGTCTCCATTAATTTGCTGCCGCCATGTTCGGAAGAAACAGGGCGATCTGCGGAAAAGCAATCAAAAGAACCGTGGCCAGCATCAGCATCAAAAGAAAGGGCAAAGCATGACCGATGACCTCGAGGTACGGCCTTCTGAAGATCAGCTGTGCTGTAAATATATCGCAGCCAAAAGGTGGCGTTGCCGATCCTATGGCCGCCTGCAGCACCACCAGAGTGCCAAGATGGATGGGATCGACTCCAGCACTGACGACATATGGCTGAAATATCGGACTGAGGATGAAGATGGCAACTATCGGGTCAACAAACATGCAGGCGACAAAATAGACCACCACCACTATGGTAATCACCCAGAGGACCGATGGATCGGAACCGAACAAGGGGGGCAGCAGTTTGGCGGGTATCTGGAGAAATCCTATAAGAAAGGAAAAGGCCTGCCCGGCACCCACAAGAATAAAGACCACCCCCGTAATGACGCCAGTCTGCAGGAAAGCATCAACAATCCGTTCAAAGGTAATACTGCGATAGATAATGGTTTCGAGGACCAGAGCATAAAAGACTGAGGCTGCGGCGGCTTCTGTCGGACTGAAGACTCCGGTATAAATACCTCCGACAATAATGACCGGAAACCCCATAACCGGCAGTCCTCTTTTTATTGCCGTCATTCGCTCAGCCCAGCTCGCCTTGGGAAGAGTCGGGACATTCTGTATTTTGGAATAGACATAGCAATAGGTGGAAAACATCACCATAATCAGCAAACCGGGAAAAATACCAGCAAGAAAGAGCATGCCTATGGAGGTGCTTGTCGCTACACCATAAACAATGAAACCAATGCTGGGTGGAATCAGAAATGCAATATCACTGGAATTAATGATCAGACCAAGGGTGAAGGGGCTCTTGTACCCTGCCTCTAAAAGCATGGGCCGCATGGTTCCGCCGATGGCAGCGACCGTTGCCTGGGTAGATCCCGATACCGCACCGAAAAGGGTGCAGCTGGCATTGGTGGTGATGGGCAGTCCTCCCGGCAGGTGTCCGACAAAAACCTTCAGCATGTCGATAAGCCGTTTGGCCGACTCTCCAGAACTGATAATACTGGCCGACAGAATAAACATCGGCACGCAGACCAGCGCTGGAGGCGTCACTCCGGCGATGACCTGCTGCACCATGGTGATAATCATCCGCGGTGCAAAGTCAGGCATGTAAACAACAAGGTAAAGAATCAGCGATCCCAGCAGAGTCACCATGAAGGGAAATCCGAAGAGCAGCATAATCGCAAGAGTAACGGCAAAAAGTATCATGATTGAACTCCTTCGATTTCTTCATCTTCGTACTCACTTTGCTGATCCGGTGACTGCCAGGGATCCTTTTCAATGATATTTTTCAAAATCGTACGAATATATTGAATGGAGGCAAGACCAAAGCCAATGGGGATAACGATATAAAAAGTCCACTTTGGCAAACGCAGAGCCGGTGTCATGTGACTTTTGGCCATGGCGTTGATGAGATATTCCCAGGAGGCCCAGGCCATAATCGCCATCACAACAGCGCTGACCAGTGATATTATGATAATAAAGGTCTTTTCCATCTTCGGCGGCATGGCATCAAGAAAAGCCCCCATCCGAATATGTCTCGCTTTGCGAACTCCATAGCTGACCCCGATAAATGTCGTCAGCATAACCAGAAACATGGAGATTTCTTCTGCAAAGTAGATACTTTGGAAAAATGTCCGCATAAAAACATTGGTCATCAACAATACGGCTAACGCAGCTACACAGAACACCAGAATGGAAACTTCAACAGCGTTGACCACTTTACCGATAGCCCGGTTTATGCGGCGCAGCAAACCTGTTTTAACAGGAACCTCACCCTTCTTTTTCATGGTTTTGCCTTCCGTCTCAGAAACGAACCCGCTCTGTTACACCGTAAGGCCGCAACAGAGCGGTGTGACTCCGCTATTGAATATTCAATGCCTTTTTGGCATTCTCGATATCTTGTAACAGAGCATCCAGAACCTCAGCAGCACCTTCGCCGCCGATCTCGGTATATTGGGGGTAGACAGTCTCGGCCTGGGCTTTGAATTTTGCTATGGCAGCATCATCAAGCTCATGGAATTTCAGGCTGGGCTTATCCTTTTTCATTTTTTCCATATCTGATGCATTTCTTTCAGTAATCCACTCGCCCGCAGGAATAATGGCGTCTTTCCAGTACCTGCGCATTTCGGCCTGGGCTTCCGGGGTCAAGCCATCAAAAAACGCCTGGTTTGCCGTAGGAATACCGATGAAAGGCTCGCTTTTCAACTGGGTGACATAATCCTGCACCTCATAGAATTTCATACTGTAAATGGCAAAAAGCGGGTTGACCTGCGCGTCGATCAGGCCCATCTGCAGACCGCTGTACACTTCACCATAACTCATGGGAGTCGGGCTGGCGCCATATGCCTTATAGCCTTCGACCAGCAGTTTGGAGGACATCAGGCGCAATTTCAAGCCTTTCATGTCTTCCAGGGATTTGATTTCTCTTTTGGAAGTAACCCACTGCCAGCCTTCGAACATGATTGACAGGGGAACAAGGTCATTTTTGCGGAAGGCATCTTCCAGCAACGGCAGAAACGCACCGTTTCTGGCCATATGGTCGAGAACCTGGGGAACCTTCTCTGTAGGAAAGATATAGTTCAAGGCCAAAGCCTGGGCCTGAGGAACGAAAGAGCTGATCCAGGCATGATCGGAGAAAACAAATTCGACAACACCCATCTGGGCCAGTTCGTTAATATCACCGGTGGTGCCCAAGGTACCATAGGGATAGACCTCTATATTAATTTTGCCATCGGACCACTCTTTCATGTGGTCGGCAAAATTATGTGCCCAGACGGTCATGAAATCTCCTTCAATCTCTTCTGAGGCCAGCTTGGCGTTTACTGGTGGTCCCGTATATTTAGCGGCGAAAGCTGTTCCAAAAATGCAAACAACCGAAAGTGTAAGTACAGCCATTACAAGCTTTTTCATGGTGTTACTCCTTTACGTTTGCTCTCGTTAAAACCGAGGCTAGTCTATTGATATTGGAATTTCGGGGCCTTTATTCTGAGTGATGTTCACCTCCTTTCTTCTTTTTTATAACTGTTCAAAAAATTCAGCGCACCGCAGACATGCATGGCAACACCGTTTACCAGAACATCTTCATCAATATTGAATCTAGGATTGTGGTGAGGATAATCGGTCTCTTTTTGATGGCTTCCAGCACCGAGAAACATAAAGACACCGGGAACTCTCTCACTGAACTCAGAGAAGTCCTCACTGGCTATGGAAATATTGTCAATAATCGTGTTTTTCTCGGTAAAGATCTGCCTGGCTGTCTGCCTGGCAATACCAACCATAACTTCATCATTGATCAGAGGAATATTTTCATGTTCTATGCTGATATCACAGCTGCACCTGTGTGTTGCACATACCTGATTGACGATCCGCTCAAATCGCTCTGTGGGCTGTTCGACACTATCGGGACCGCCTTTATAGAGAAACCTGATGGACCCTTCCAGATAGACGCTTTCCGGAATAATATTGCTCTTTGTACCGCCCTCGATTTTGCCGAACATAATCGCCGTTGATCTGAGGTTACTTATCTCCCTGGTCTGAATCATCTGCACGGTTTGAATGACATTTGCCGCGGCCAGCACGGGATCTACCGCTTCATGCGGCAGCCCGGTATGCCCTCCTTTGCCGTATATGTTCAGTTTAAAGACATCCAGCCCACCCATCACAGGCCCTGCGGTTATTCCGATTTTGCCCGACTCAATAGGTGTCCAGACATGGATGGCCATAACTCCATCAACCTTGGGGTTTTCAAGAACACCCTCCTCCACCATGGGCAGAGCGCCTGCCACCTCTTCGTTGGGCTGAAAAACAAACTTGATCGTTCCAGCAACGGCCTCGCGGTTGTTAGCCAGTATCCTGGCAGCTGTCAGCAGCATGGCAAGGTGGGCATCGTGACCGCAGGCATGCATCACACCGGGATTGACTGAGGCATAGGACACATCATTTTCTTCCTGTATCGGCAACGCATCCATATCGGCCCGCAGCATAATGGTTGGACCCGGGGCATCCCCCTCCAGAAGAGCGACTACGCCTGTACCCGCGACACGCTCCGTCGCCAGTCCCAGAGCCTGTAGATATGTTTCCACCACCGTAGCGGTACGATGTTCTTCAAAGCCAAGCTCAGGATGCTGGTGGAAATCACGCCGCAGAGCAATCAGTTCCGGCCGGCATTCCTCTATCTGTTCTAAAATCTCCATAACCCGTCACTAAAAAAAATTCATATGATCCCATGATACTGTTTCTGTACCGTGGCACTGAAAACATGTCTAATCATAGTGATATAGTCAAACACCGGCAGGGCGACGGCTTCCTGCAGTGCCCGGCTGTATGGCGGCAGCAGGCTGCACTCCAGAAGCAGAGCAGCAATCGAGCTGTCTCTTTCGATGAGCTCCTGTGCTGTTTCAATAACTTCTTGTTCCACTGCAGCGGCGTCAAGCTCCCCGGTTTCTTCTATGGCAAAACGATAGAAGTTCGGTTGTGTATCGAGCCCTTGAACACAAAGACGCTCTTGGCTTGAAAAGCCCAGGGCTTCATGCAGAGAAGAAAAAAGCCCGGCAGCACCGGCGGTCAGGATTCCCACCTTACGCCTCTCCCCTATAATGCTCAGTATGAATGGAAGCTGCAGCAGGCTTGAGAGAAAAACCGGTACATCCAGCTCCGCGGCGAGTCTTTTCTGATGCAGGGCCATATAGCCGCAATCTCCGGTAACAGCTCTGACTCCTTGACTCACCAGATTTTGCGCAGCCTGCAGAAGTGCAGGATACGCAGCGGCATCAAGCCTGAGGGCCTTTTCCACGGTGAAACCTTCCACTTTCTCAAAACGAACGGGAAAATCATAGGTGGATGCGTTGGCCACATCTCCGGGAATAAATGGGACGGAAGTATCAAGCAAAAGAATGCCTATTGGTTCTCCACTACTGACACGACCTTTTTGAGTACGATAGAGCATGGTAGCATCATCTCCCGATTATTACAAACAGGCTGACTCTCAAATGAATCGACTATCCCTTACAAATATCTAATAGAACCTACTTTTTCTAAAATATTTCTTACATATTTCCGTACATTCTATCCTTTAACGAAAAGCTTTCGCTCCACATCGGCAAATGTTTCGCATCCGGTGCTACCAACACGAAAGGATTCGCTGCACTCAAACCCGTAATTATCCATCCACATGCCGAGAATCATATGGAAGGTCATATTGTCCTGCAAAACGGTTTTATCTCCCGGCCGCAGACTGGCGGTATGCTCCCCCCAATCCGGCGGGTAGTTAAGTCCCAGGGCGTAACCGATTCGAGATTCCTTCTCCAGTCCTGCCTTGGCTATATGACGCCGCCAGATCAGCTCCACCTCTTCAGCAAGCATTCCCGGTCTGATCGCATCGAGGGTGATGTTCAACCCCTCAACTGTATGTTCCGCCAGATCCTTCAGCTTCTGCGGTGGTTGCTTTCCCAGATAGGCCGTTCTGGCGATAGGACAGTGGTACCGATGTCTGCAGGCGGCCAGTTCAAGGTTGACCATCTGCTCGTTTTTATACGGCTCATCCGTCCAGGTCAGATGAGGAGCCGAAGTCTTTTCGCCCGTGGGCATCATCGGAACAATGGATGGATAATCACCGCCGAATTCAGGAGTCCCCGACATCTGTGCCTGATATACTGCGGCAACAGCATCACATTCACGTACTCCAGGCTGCAGATGCTCTATTGCTGTAGTCATCACTTTGGTTGCAATCACACCTGCTTCCCTCATAAACCTGATTTCAGCGTCAGACTTTACCAGGCGAATCCAGTTGACCAGCAGATCTCCATTGACAAATCTGGCATCACCGAGACTTTTTTGCAGTTCGGCAAAGGAGCGGGCAGTAAAATAGTAGGCATCCATTTCGACACCGATGGTCCTTCTTCCCCAGCCTCGCTCACGGAGGATATCACCGACATAATTTAAAGGATGTCTCTCTGGCGACTGGACATAATGATCAGGATATCCAAAGATATTCCGTTCATCAAGAAAGGTGGTGTGACGAGCCCCTGCAGCATCCATGCCGCGCCCGATCCAGAGCGGCATTTCTTCATCAACCGCGACAACAACACACTGGGGGACATAAAACGACCAGCCGTCATATCCCGTGAGATAATTCATATTGGCCGGATCAGATACTACCAGAACCTCGATGCCGGCTTCCGTCATGCGCTCGCGCGTTTTCTTAATACGTCGCAGATATTCTGCAGTGCTAAAAAGTGTCAAATTCGTCTCTCCTGGAATGCAGCAATAAATCTTCTTACGCATCCTGCTGATCCGGTTTTGACAGACCAAACAGAATACGACACAGCGTTTCCTTCAGTATCTCTCCCAATCTCTTCATCAGCCGGACAGTGGGACAGTGAACACTCGTGTTGCCCGCCGCATCCGTCCAGCTGAAGATGTAAAAACTATGCAATATCTGGGAACTAGACCCAGCCTCGCAACTGCATGGCCTTTTCCAGCATTTTGAGGGCATGAATCCACGCCCCGTCACGCAGGGTCACACCGCCTGCTTCAGCGGCCCTGGCAGCGGCACTGTTGTAAGCAGCCAGAATACGGCTCTCCAGCTGGCTGTTGACCTTTTCCAGATCCCAATATTGATCGGATAGCCCTTGAGTCCGTTCAAAGTGACAGACAGTCGCCCCACCGCTGTTGGCCACTACATCCGGCACAATTACAACACCATGGTCATGTAGAATGGTATCAGCCTCAGTGGTCACCGGACCATTGGCACCTTCTGCGATCAATTTTGCCTTGATATCCCCGGCATTTCCTTTGTGAATGACGCTCTGTACCGCTGCCGGCACCAGAATATCGCAATCCAGGGCAAAAAGTTCATCATTGGAAACCGATTTGGTCCCGCCAAAACCACCCACTTTGCCGGTTTCGGCAACGTGCTGCCGCAATGCCCGTATATCTAGACCGCTGCTGTCATATATTCCGCCATATACATCACTGACAGCGACAATACGGCAGCCGGTATCAGCGAGAAGCTCAGCAAGTGCAGCTCCCACCTGACCAAACCCCTGTACCACAGCGGTAGAAGACCCCGGATCAAGTCCCATATCCCTGGCTGCAGCCATCAATGTGATAAAGACACCTCTACCAGTGGCTTCTTCACCGCCCAGAGAGCCGCCCAGAATGGCAGGCTTGTCATTCAGCGCAGCGGGACAATGACTTCCTGTGATCTGTTCGTACTCATCAAGCATCCAGGCCATGGCCTGTTCCCCTGTGCCGATATCTGCCCCGGGAACATCGGCCCAGGGACCTTTCGGCTGCAGGTTTCTGATGAATGCACGAACCAGCTGCTCCATATCGCGACTACTCAGCTTGGCCGGATCTGCCTTGATACCGCCTTTAGCTCCACCTGCAGGGATGGCAGCGGCGCAATGTTTGATGGTCATGAACAGTCCCAGGGCTTTTACCTCGTCAAGAGAGAGATCCGGTCTGATGCGAGTACCATTGCGGAATGGTCCCAATGCGTCACAATAGTGCACCCGATAGGCCTGAAACACCTGAAACGTTCCATTCTCAAGTTTCAGAGGGATACGGAATTGCTGAATGCGTTTTGGCTCCTGAAGAACATCAAGCACTCTCGGGTTGATACCACCCAGTTCTCCGGCACGGTTGAGGGTTTGAATTGCTACTTGAAATACATTGTCCATGAGTTGAATCTCCTTCTTGCGTTGCTGATTTCACCATACGTCCCCTCGGGGATGAATCATACCCTGACGGGCAGTACCAGATCGGCTGCTCCCTTCGGCGAAGTTTTCAACTCCGGTGCGTGCCTGGCCATGATCTCCTGAATAACAGAAGCCATTTTAACCTTTTCACGAATCAGGTTGGCGTGGAACTCCTCGGTAACCCAGGGCTTATAAATATCCGCTTCCGAAGTTCCCGGTTCAATTTTGAAATAGACGGGAGATGCTACCCTGGCGATTTCCGGCGCCTCATAAATCCTGTACATGCCGCCGAATTCATCGACAATGATGATGTAGACATCCAGCGGAATATTGACGGCTTTTCTGATACTTGACAGTATAGGCAGTGAAACATCTGAGATGGGATTCATTGAGTTCACACCCATACTTTCAATAACTTTGGCACCCGCCGCACTGCAGTAGCCGCCGAAAACGGAAAATTTAAATATCGTATCCGCCGGTATGACACCTTCTTCACGCATTTTATTAAGAATGAACAGTACCCCTTCATCATACACCAGGAAGCCGCGGAAGCCGGCTTCGATGTTACGCATCAGATCCGCGATATGATACGATATACTATCGGAGCCGCGCAGCCTGAAACCCTGCAGACCGCCTTCTTTATTGGACATCTCCTTCGATCCTGTGTCCCAGCCTTTGCGATGGCCCACCGTCATCACTACTTCAATCTCTTCGTCGCGTGCCATCTGTGCCAGATCCTTCAATTCGGCCATATCGCAATAGGTCGAGCCGCCCACTGTAGCAATGGCACGATGAACCACGACATTACGCTTTCTTGCTTCGGCAATCATAGCTTCCATGGTAGAGGCTCGCTCCACTCCTGCTATTTCTATTCTCCAGTTAGCACCATCCGCAAATCCTTTGGTTGAAGTAGCAAGATCGTAGCCGTCGCGACCGGGTATTCCTTCTTTTTCCATAAATTTTCGGATTATGCTCAGCGTGTCAGACATTTTTTTCTCCTTATTACATGGTTGAGATGAGCGCATGCGAAGATGAGGCTGCTCCCTCTCCATGACACTGATTACAAGAATTATTTCTGCAGAAGTTTCTGCAGTTTTTCCATCTCACCATCTATCATTTTGTAGGTGTGCTCTTCTGCAGGAAATTCCCGGTTGCGTGCATCGGAAACGTACTGTTTAAAAGCCTCCACGGTTTTTCCACCCAGATTTTCGTATTTTTTCACAAATTTCGGAGTAAAAGCCTGGAAAATACCGAGGACGTCACTGCAGATCATCAGCTGTCCGTCAGCCTCCACACCTGCACCGATGCTGTAAACCGGGATTTTCAGGGTATCGCGGATTATGGCACAAACCTCAGGCGGTACAGCCTCCACAAGAAGAGCAAAGGCACCAGCGCGTTCAATTGCTTTAGCATCTTCAATCAGTTCCTTTGCCGCATCGGCACTGCGGCCCTGAGCTTTAAAGCCCCCCTGCTGCCCTGAGCTTTGCGGGGTAAGACCAATATGCCCCATAACGAGCATGCCGCCGTCAGCAATCGCTTGAATCTGCTGACAGACCCGCTTTCCACCCTCGAGCTTTATGGCATCGACACCGGCCTCTTTATAAAATCGTCCCGCATTGCGTACTGCCTCTTCAACACTCACCTGATAGGATAAAAAAGGCATATCACCTATGATAAAGGTATTGGGTGCTCCCCGTCGCACACCTTCACAGTGATAGATGCACTGGTCCATGGTGACAGGAACGGTTCCGCTGTAACCGTAGATGCACATACCGAGTGAATCACCAACCAGAATCATATCCATACCTGCTTCTTCGGCAAAAGAGGCCGTCCAGTAATCATATGCAGTGACCCAGACTACCGGCTTCTTGCCGGCTTTCATCTGATCGAGCTGAATTCGTGATAATTTTTTTTGCGCCATTGTAAAACCTCCTGATAAGAGTATCCTCAAAAAGCAGACTACGAATCAGCCTGCTCAAGTCGTTGTGGAGCTCCTGTCTGCCTCGACAACCTCTGGCAAACAGAAAGCAGTTTTTCTTTTATAATCTGCATTCTTTCGCTGGACATGCGTTGTGTCGGAGCGGAAACACTCATGGCATAGACCGGTCTGCCGGTATAGTCAAACACAGGTGCAGCGATACATCGCAAACCAAGGCTCAGCTCTTCATCATCAATTGCAAATCCCCGAACACGGGTTTTGTCAATCTCATCAAGCAGCCGTTCTACCGATGTTATGGTATGCGGGGTAAATTGCTCAAACACCACCGACTCCAGATAAAGATCCAGTTCCACCTCAGGCAGAAACGCTAATATTGCCTTTCCTAAACCGGTGCAATACGCAGGTGCCTTGGCACCAAGCCCAAGGTCCATTCGTAATATTTCCGTGCTGTTTATTTTATCAAGATGAACAACCGTCCCTCTGTCCCAGTGTCCTAAATTGACGGTTTCCTTGAATGCAAGGGCAATCTCCTGCATATATGGTCCGGCAAAATGACGAATCTCGAAACCGTCGATCTTTTTCATGCCAAGCTCTAGTGTTTTGAAGGAAAGGCAGAACTTGCCGTCAGGGGTCTTGTCGACATACCCAAGATCACGAAGTGTACTGATAAATCGATGCGCCCCCGCTCTGTTCGTCTTGAGATGAACAGCAACCTGTGAGGCTGACAGGATCCCTTTTTCAGCGAGAAGCTCTAGAATACTGAGCCCTTTGGCCAGAGAGGAAACAAAGTAGTATTTATCTTTTGTAGAAGACATCTTTACCTCTCGTTCTGAAAAAAATTATCTGCTATGGCTTCAGTCTTGGAAAAAGACATGGTTGTCTCATAATGCGTGACAACGTCTCTCTATTTAAGACATGTGGAATGATACGCTATCGAGCTGCTGTTGTCAAGGCGTTTAGGGAAACAGCAGAAAATTGGAAGAATAGTATATGATTTTAACAGTTAAAGATTGCCGTGAATCAGGACAAGCTCGTGCAGGTAACCTGAGGCGAATTTCTTATAAAATTTGTGTGAACATTGAGTAATCAACCGATATTCCATTGCTTTCAAGCAATACTCTTCAGACAAAACTGCTATGTTGGTCAATTGTGGCGGGGGCTTAACTGGAATAATCTAGGCGTTGCAGTATACGGATCAAGAAGAATCACAGACCGAAACTGCCCAGATTTACACTATGAAGTTTCGTGTATCATTGTGAATACAGGTTGTATACACTGAGAAGAAGGGCTTTTTCACTTGTTTCTGCGCCAGTGAGGATGCGTAATGCCCAGTTTGCGAATTTTATAATTCAATGCTCGGGGGCTGATGCCAAGTTTGGCCGCAGCATTTTTCTGCACCCAGAGACACTCTTCCAGCACTCGAAGGACCAGCTCTTTTTCCTGAGCTGCCAGAGAGGCAACGGGATAAGGTTGTTTCTCTTCGCCGGTCTCAGCAGGCACTGAATCGCTGGAAATGTCACGCCTTTCTTTTGCAGCCTGATTTCCAGGGAGCAACAGATGCTCTGCAGAGATGTGTGACCCCTCTGTCAAAATAACAGCCCGCTCTATGGTATTGGCAAGCTGGCGTATGTTTCCGGGCCACTCATACGCCTGGATACTGGCAAGAGCATCAGGCTGAAACCCTTTGATGTCTCTTCTGGTGGATTGACAGTACTTTTTAAGTAAGACATTAGCCAGGGGCACAATGCACAGGTCCCTTTCGCGCAATGGCGGCAGACGCACAGGAAGCACATTAATCCTGTAATAGAGGTCTTCTCGAAACAACCCCTTCTCAATCTGGCTGGTAAGATTTTTATTTGTTGCCGCAATCACGCGCACATCGACATTGATAGTCTTATTGCCGCCGACCCTCTCAAAAGCTTTTTCCTCCAGGACACGGAGCAGTTTTGTCTGCAGGGCGATGCTCATCTCGCCGATCTCGTCAAGAAAAATAGTCCCCCCGCCAGCCTGTTCGAACCGCCCAACCCGCTGCTTGTCCGCCCCGGTAAAGGCACCCTTCTCATGTCCGAAAAGTTCAGACTCAAGGAGCGCTTCAGGAATATTGGCACAGTTGATTTTCACAAAAGGTTTCTTCTTTCTGGGAGAATTGAAGTGAACCGTGCCGGAAAGAAAGCTTTTACCAGTGCCTGTTTCTCCTGTAATAAGAATCGTGGAGTCTGTCTGGGCAAATTTTTCCAGGCTTATAAGGACATCACTCATGCTTTTGCTGTAAGCAATGACATCTCGGAAATCATACACAACATCCTGTTTTCTGCGATGATAATCAATCTCAAATTTCTGCTCCTTACTCTCGATGGCCTTTCGCATAGCCACGCTCAGCCGGGTTTCTGATAACGGATGAACGAGGAAATCCGTGGCACCCATATTCATGGCCTGAACAACCATGTCTGCACGTTCTGAGGCACTGGTAATGATAATCGGGGTATACGGACTTTTTTTGTGAGCGTATTCAAGAAGTTCCATATTAAGCCCTGTCCCAGCGTCAATCTCCAGGAAAATGATATCAAACTGGCGCTTATCAAGCTCAACTTGAAAATCCCTCGCTTTTGATTTAAATATTAGATTTGATTGACCAAAAAATGCCGGGTTGATGCGGCCCCCCTGATTATGCGGCTCGTACATAAGTATAGTATACATTTTATTATTACAAGAGAGTAAGTTATGTTTCCATTTTGTAATTCGCCTAGTAAACTTATAAGCAAAAACAAGGAGAATTGCAAACAGTCTCGGCACTAATTTCTCGGAGACCTGTAATTTTTAAGATGCGGCAAGTAGTTACCCTGAAAAATCACAATCCACAGAAACCAGCATACGGTCCGGTTCGTAAATCGGATTTTCTCAACCACACGGCTTCATGAAAAACGAAAACGACATATTCTGGATGGAAAAAGCCCTGCAACAGGCTAAACTGGCCGCCGAAGAAGGTGAAGTGCCGGTGGGTGCCGTTCTTGTGCGAGAGGAGATGCTCCTGGCAGAAGCGGGCAATGGACCCATAGCAGCCAGCGACCCCACAGCCCACGCCGAAATCAAGGTACTTCGCCAGGCCGCAGCCCGGCAGGGCAACTATCGTCTGCCGGGTTCGACCCTCTATGTTACTCTGGAGCCGTGTCCCATGTGCGCCGGAGCCATCCTTCATGCCCGCGTAGCTCGCGTGGTTTTCGGTGCCACTGACCCTAAAACCGGTGCTTTATATTCCCTCTATCGGATGGGTAGGGATGGTCACTGCAACCATACCCTTGATGTTACAATGGGCATATTGGCCGAACAGTGTGGAGATCTTTTGAGGGGTTTTTTCCAAGCCAAGAGAAAAAAATCAGAGTAGAACAATTTTCCCGATGCATTAATTTTTTGATTGATTAAATTGAATACACGGTTTACAAACAGGCTCACAATTAAATATTGAGTATTACCCAGAGATGGAGAGGTGACCGAGTGGCTTAAGGTGCACGCCTGGAACGCGTGTGTACGAGAGTACCGTGAGTTCGAATCTCACCCTCTCCGCCAGCCCAGATTTCGGTGTGATAGCCGGGTCCTGTGCAACAAGGAATCACGAACCCCGCCAGGTCCGGAAGGAAGCAACGGTAGTGAACCTCCTTGTGTGCTTCAGGGTAGCCCGGCTATCATTTTTCTTGCCGCCCCTCCTCTTTATCGTGTATTTTTCTTTTGTTGCATTTATGGCGTTGTCAATAGCCTGGCTCCGCCCTTTCTCTTCTCCGGAAGAACGTTGCTCAACCGGGTCACGGCTTAAATTTATCACTCATGGTGCCCCATGTCCTATTTGGTTCTCGCCCGCAAATACCGCCCGCAGACCTTCAATGATGTCGTTGGTCAAGTTCCAGTGGTCAAGACTCTGCGCAACAGTCTTTTACGCAAACGTGTCGCCCATGCCATTCTTTTTTCCGGAGTCAGAGGGGTCGGTAAGACAACCCTGGCACGCATCATGGCCAAAGCTATAAACTGCACGGACGAAGGAGACGAAAAACCATGCAACAGCTGCCGCTCCTGCAAAGAGATCAGTACCGGCCAATCCCTCGACCTGCATGAAATCGATGGCGCATCCAACAGGGGCATCCAGGAAATCAGGGAACTCAAGGAAAAGATCCGTTTTCTGCCGACAACTTCCAGGTATAAAATTATCATAATCGATGAAGTTCACATGCTTACCACCGAGGCTTTCAATGCCCTGCTCAAAACCCTCGAGGAACCACCGGAGCATGTCTATTTCATGTTTGCCACAACCGAACTGCATAAAATCCCGATCACCATTTTATCCAGATGCCAGCGCTACGAACTGAAAAGAATAACCGCCGCTGAGCTGACCGCTCATTTCCAGAAAATCGCCGACTCCGAAAAGGTGACGCTTGACCCGGCCGCCCTCGCGATGATCGTTCGCGAGGCCGAAGGCTCCGTCAGAGACGGACTGAGTCTGCTGGATCAGATGTTCTCTTTCGGCGAAAAAACCATCAGCCGTGAGGACGTCATCCAGGTTCTTGGTCTTACCGACCGCAATGTTCTGCTGACCATCACCGAGGCCCTCCTGAGTGAAGACCGCTCCACTGCCCTAAAAGCGTTGGAAGGAGCCTTTGACTATGGCATCGACATAAAAAGATTTACCGCCGATCTACTCGAGTGCTTCCGTACACTTCTGCTCATCAGGCTCGAGAATTGTCAGGAGCTGATAGACTTGCCTGAGGAAGAAATTTCCCATTTCCAGAACATCGCCCAAAATTATTCCTTCGTCACGATACACCAGAAGCTTGAGCTGCTTATGAAAGCCGCTGAGGAGCTGCGTTTTTCCAGTCAACCGCGACTGGCACTGGAGACCGCTTTTCTTAAAATAATTGAAGCCGGCAATGTCATTCCTGTCAACACCCTCATCGAAAAAATCAACGATCTCCTCAGCGGTCTTCCGCAACAACAGGAGTCTCCCTGCGATTCACCACCTCCTGCTCAAAAAAAAACAGAGAAACCTGAACCTGCGGCCACGAAGGCGACCGCTCCGGTCCTGCAGTCCCCGGACGAGCCACCCTTGCCTGAAGAGCCTCCCCCGGATTTCACCTCATTTCACCGGGATGAACAGGTAACAGAAACATCCGCGGCAGTTCCGGGTAAAATAAATGAGCAGGTGGAAGTGGAACCTCCTCTGCCGGCAGCTCCATCGCCTGAATCCCCCCCACAGGTTCACGCCGCCGGCAGCGCACCTCATTCACACAGCCACGATGTGCGTAAAGACTGGATGGAGTTTATGGACTACGTTAAAGAACGAAAAGTCTGGATGTCTCAAGACCTGCAGCGGGCGGATTCCGCCAAAGAAGTCGATGGAGAACTTCACTTGCACTATACCGACCCTACTATCTGCACACTTCTGCGAAACAAAGAGAACCGGAAACTGCTTACTGAATTCGTCCTTGATTTTTTCCAAAAAGAGCTCACTGTACGGTTTATACTGCCGCAAACAAACGGCAACGGTGATGACGATGACGATCCGACAAGCCCTCACCGGCAGCGTCGTCTGCTGGCCCAGGACCCCCTGGTACAGATGGCTGTAGAAATTTTCAACGGACAGGTTGGCGACATTCGGATCGGACCACGCAGCAGATAAACACAATTAAACACATTAAGGAATCATGGATCTAAACAACATAATGAAGCAGGCCCAGGAAATGCAGGCAAAGATGGCGCAAATGCAACAGCAGCTCGCTGCCAAAATCATTACTGGAAGTGCTGGAGGGGGAATGGTCAGCGTAACTGTCAACGGCCGTGGTGAAGCACTTTCCATTGCTATTGAAGATGCACTTATTGCCGTTGAGGAAAAAGAAATGCTCCAGGATCTTATAACTGCAGCCACGAATGATGCCCTTCGCAAAGCGAAAGAACTCGGCAAAGAAGAAATGCGACAGCTCACCGGCGGCCTGAACATCCCCGGCCTCACCAATATGTTTTAGGATCCTTTATGCAGATCGTTCCTCCGGCCCTTGAACGGCTCATCGCCGGGTTCTCTTCACTTCCCGGCATAGGTAATAAAACCGCCACCAGACTGGCAATGCATGTATTGCGTCGTCCCCCGGGAGCCGCACGGGAACTGGCTGCAGCTCTTGCCGATCTGCACAATTCCATCCAGCTCTGCTCCAGCTGTTTTGCCTTTTCAGAAAACGACCCCTGTGTCATCTGCGGTGACACTCGCCGCTCTCCGGAACTGGTTTGTGTGGTCGAACAGCCGAGCGATCTGCTGGCCATAGAAAAGACAGGAATCTTTCGTGGTCATTATCATATCTTGCATGGTGTTCTCTCACCTGTTGACGGCATTGGCCCAGAAGAGATCAAAACCCGTGAGCTTATGGCAAGGATGCAAAACGGTGTCATAAAGGAAGTCCTCATCGCCACAAGCTCCACTGTTCCCGGAGAAGCAACCGCCTCTTACCTCATCGACAAACTCCATAATCATAATATCAATATCAAGGTAACCCGTCTTGCCTGCGGTATTCCCATGGGCATGGATATAAAATATGCCGACAAACATACCCTTGCCAGAGCAATTGAAGGAAGGCTTGTTGCCATATGACATTAATGGTATTATTTTAGCAGGATGATTTGATTTTCCCTTGACACAATCGACGAATATTGGTAATTGACTCAGGTTTACGAACAAATACGTCAGCAGCACCTTACCTGAATAAATTAGACTTGCAGGCGCGTAGCTCAGTGGGAGAGCGCCACCTTGACGTGGTGGATGTCGGCGGTTCAATCCCGCCCGCGCCTACCAAAATAGAAGGCTGAAGGAATGGTTCGCTATCAGGGGAATCAACACTTTGGCCTTTGTTTTTATGTAGAAATACGATGGCAGAAATTACAATATCACTACAGAGCGGAGAAGAGATAAAAGCCGAAGCACCTCTTGTGCTGAAAGACATTCTCGGACAACTGCTCTCGAATAAACAGCGAAAACAGGTCGTTGCCGTCTCTGTAGGCGACAACATCGTCGACCTTCATACTCCGCTGACGGAAGATTGTATTATAACGCCCATCACCAAAGACTCTCCTGAAGGCCTTGATGTTCTTCGTCACAGCACCGCCCATGTCATGGCCAAGGCGGTTCGTGATGTGTTCGGTAAAGAAGTCAAAGTTGCCATTGGCCCGGCCATTGAAAATGGCTTTTATTACGATTTCCAGAGAGAAGAGCCTTTCAGCCCGGATGATTTTGAAAAAATCGAGAATCGGATGGCCGAAATCGTCCAGTCTCGAGCAGAATTTATTCGAAAAACAGTGCCGGCCAATGAGGCCAGGGCCCTTTTCAGCGACCAGAACGAAAAATACAAGCTGGAACTCCTTGATGAATTGGGGGATGAAACCATCACCACCTATGGGCTCGATGATTTTACCGACCTCTGCCGAGGTCCGCACCTTCCGGATACAACCGCTATCCAGGCTTTCAAACTGCTTCGTGTAGCTGGTGCCTACTGGCGCGGCAACGAGAACAACGACGTTCTTCAGCGCATCTACGGCACGGCCTTCTTCGACAAAAAAGAACTCAAAAAATATCTCAATGCTCTGGAAGAGGCGAAAAAACGCGACCACCGCAAACTGGGCAAAGAGCTCGAGCTTTTCACCATCCAGGATCAGATCGGCCCCGGGCTTATTTTATGGCAGCCTAAAGGCGCCCAGCTGCGCCGTCTGATTGAAGACTACTGGAAAGATGAACATTATCTGCACGGCTATGAATTGCTCTATACTCCTCATATCGCCAGGCAGGATCTATGGAAAACTTCTGGGCATCTCGATTTCTACAGCGAGAACATGTATTCTCCCATGGCAATCGACGAGGTACAGTACCAGCTCAAACCGATGAACTGCCCCTTCCATATCGGAGTGTACAACTCCCGTAAAAGAAGCTATCGCGAATTTCCATTACGCTGGGCCGAACTAGGTACCGTTTACCGCTACGAACGCGCCGGCGCCCTGCATGGCCTGCTCAGAGTTCGTGGATTTACCCAGGATGACGCCCATATTTTCTGCAGGCCCGATCAGCTGGAAGATGAGATTTTCAATATCCTGGAACTGAATCTCCACATACTTAAAACCTTCGGTTTTGCAGAATACGATATTTATCTCTCCACCCGGCCTGAAAAGTATGTCGGTAGCGACGACAATTGGGAAAAAGCGACAGAAGCCCTGAAGCAGGCACTTGAGAAAAAAGATCTGGCCTATGCTGTTGACCCTGGAGAGGGCGTCTTTTACGGACCTAAAATCGACATTAAAATCAAGGACCAGTTGGGTCGCTCCTGGCAATGCTCCACAATTCAGGTGGATTTTAATCTACCGGACAGATTCGATGTCAATTATATAGGTACCGACAACACCGAGCATCAACCCATTATGATCCACAGAGCGTTGATGGGATCACTGGAGCGATTCATCGGAGTACTAATTGAACACTATGCCGGGGCCTTTCCTCTATGGTTTTCTCCTGTACAGGCGCGCATCCTCAATATCACCGATGATCAGCTTGATTATTGCGAATCGATATACCAGCAGATGCGAAAAGCAGGAATCCGCATTGAAAAAGATTTGCGGAACGAAAAATTGAATTATAAAATCAGAGAAGCACAGGTTGCAAAAATTCCCTATATGCTCATCATAGGCGACAAAGAAAAAGCTGACGGAACAGTAACTGTTCGCCTGCGCAATGGAGACAATCTGCCACCCATGGATGTATCTGCATTTATTGATAAAGTTTTTGAAGAATGCCGAGAAGGCCGTGGAATCTGATGCTTGTTCGGTCTTCCCGGACACGGCATCCTGCCTGAAAGGCATATTACTATTACGTTCGTAGAAGAGGAGGTATAGATATTAACAGACGAGGTAAACAAGCTCCGGTCCAAAGAGATGAGAAAGCGATCATCAATGATAAAATTCGCCATGACAGAGTGCGGCTCATTGGTGCGGACGGCGAACAGCTGGGCATTTTCACTTCAAAAGACGCACTGGAGAAAGCGTATGAAGAAGGACTTGATCTGGTAGAGGTATCTGCTGCCGCTGTACCACCTGTTTGCCGAATCATGAACTATGATAAGTTCCGCTACGAACAGAAGAAAAAGCAGCAGGAAGCTAAAAAGAAACAGACAACGGTAGAAACCAAAGAAATCAAATTTCGACCGAAGACCGAGGAACATGATCTTAATTTTAAGATCAAAAATATCAAAAAATTCCTCGCTCAAAAGAATAAAGTTAAAATTACCATGCGATTCCGTGGCCGTGAGATTGTCTATTCACAATCCATAGGTATGGAAGCCATGCAGAAAATTGCCGAGGCGCTTGAAGAAGAAGCATCCATTCTTCAACCGCCCAAGATGGAAGGACGGCAAATGGTTATGTTTGTCGGTCCCAAAACACCATAATAGAAGTACAAACACGCCTGGGAAAAGAGCAGCCCCACATGCGTTGTCTTGATGTATAAAGGAGTGCAAAGATGCCGAAAATGAAGAGTAACCGAGGCGCAGCCAAGCGCTTCAAAGCTACAGGTTCTGGAAAGATCAAACGCAGCCATGCGTTTACCAGCCACATCCTGACTAAAAAATCAACCAAGCGTAAGCGCAATCTGCGGCAGGGCGGACTGGTAGATGATACCAACGTCAAGTCAATAAGAAAAATTCTGCCTTACCTGTAAAAAAACGGTCTGTTCGTATCGGGTCAACCGATATGGGTTTGATCATAAGGTACGGCACCCCTTAAGAAGAGTGCCGGAATAACTAAGGAGTTTACTTCATGTCACGTGTTACCAGGGGTTTTAAAGCCCGCCGTAGAAGAAATAGAGTACTCAAGCTTGCCAAAGGCTACCGAGGCGGCCGCAGCAGATTATACAGAACCGCAACGGAAGCGGTTGATCGCGCCCTCGTGTATGCCTACAGAGACAGACGTACCAAAAAACGTGATTTCCGTCGTCTGTGGATTGCACGCATCAATGCCGGTGCCAGGATGAATGGTATGAATTACAGCCAGTTTATCGGTGGCCTGAAAAAAGCCGGAGTCGAACTGGATCGTAAGGTTCTCGCCAATATGGCAGTACTTGATCCCTCAGCCTTTGCCGCAGTTGTGAAAGTAGCAGCCCAAGCAAACGGTTGATCCCAAACCTTACATTTGTGTTTCGTACATGCCGGTTATGGTGTTTACATCGTAACCGGCATGTTTTTTCTATGTCACCTAACTTTTCTGAAACGTCATGGAGCAAGAGCTAACAAG
>JAZBNU010000113.1:0-2769 GCA_036350815.1 Desulfopila sp. | reverse complement strand
CATTACCCGGCACGTTTTGCACGCCAAACCGCCCTGTGGCGTGGGTCATCCCGGAAGGTTCAGCTGGCGTGTCCGACAAGGACGCCGAGGCAATCTCTGCAACGTTCTCGATTGGCGGCTCAAGAGTCTTTGATCAGGATCCACGGTTCGGACTCCTGGTCCTCTCAGAGATCGCCAGCCGCGCGCTCTCGCCTGCAGTCAATGACCCCGGGACCGCAATCGGCGTCACTGGAACACTTGTCCGCCTTTTCCTCATGTGGAGCGAGTGTGGCAAAATAGCTGAGGTTTCCCCAGAGCAGTTCGACCGCGTTGCGGTGCCGGAATTGTCCTTGAAAGACATGTTCGACGACGCTTTTACCGGGATCGCCCGAGACGGAGCGGGCACCGTCGAAGTGGTCGTGCGGCTGCTCAAAGCCCTCGAAACCCTTGCCGCGTCTGAGGACGCTGCGATGCGCGACAACGCATTGCGGCACACTCGTCTCGCACTGGTTCGGGCCGAGAATGCACTGAAGATTCCCGACGATCTCAGAGCTGTTCGAGAAGTTTCCAAATTTGCGGCCTGACGTTTCCTGCCGGTGTGATCTCAGTAAAATGCTCGATTGGTGCAGATGAACTATGACGTGTATAATGTAGTGCGACTCTTCCATTCGACAACAGTGAGAGTCTTGTCCGAGAAAAAGGAGAGTAAATGGTGAATACGAGTACTGCTTTTGTGACGCTGGCGGCTCTGTTTTGGGGAATATCGGGAGGGATCGGCGGTATCCTTCTGGCCAACGGCTGGGATGCATTTGTAGTATCGTTTTACCGAGGCGCCATCGGACTGGTATTTGTTCTCATTTGGCTGGCATTACGCCCACATAACAGTGGACTGAGAAGCCAGCGATTGTGGCTTTGGTCGTCGATTGCCGGTCTCGGAGTAGCCGGCAACTTTGCCTTCTATTTCATAAGCATCGCCGAGGGCAGCATCGCTGTTGCAGCGACGCTGATGTACTGCGCACCGGTTTTCGTCTATCTGGTGTCGTTTACACTCAAGCTTGAAAGGCCTACCACGTTAAAGTGGGCAGCAATCGTGCTGGTGATGTTTGGGATTGTGCTGCTTACAGGCATGTATGAGGCTGGCGCCAGCCACGTTACACCTATCGGCCTCGGCGCCGGGCTGTTTTCCGGACTGTCCTATGCGCTATTCATCTTCAGTTTCAAATATGCTGCGCCACACGGCAGCCCGCAGGCGATTCTCACGATAGCGTTCGCGACTCTCGTCACCATCCTGATCTGGCCGAGCGATGTCGATCAGATCTTTGCAGTCCTGAGCACATCGAGTTGGCCACTGTTCACTGTACTGGGTGTGTTTGGTGCCGGATTGTCATTTGTTTTGTATATTAACGGCCTGAAACATACTGCACCGGCTGTGGCCTCTATCGTGGCAATGGTGGAGCCGGTCACCGCGTCACTATTCGGCGTCATTGTTCTCAATGAGAGGATGGTCGGCCCACAGATTCTCGGCATGGGATTGATAGTAGTCACAGTTACAGCATTGAACGTATATTCGAGGGCTGCTCCGCCTCCTTCCGATTCAACCACTCACTGAGAGAAGAATCAGATAAATCGGAAATAAACTGAAACAAATTATCGTGCCGCCAATTTCTCCAATTCGACAAGCGCAAAAATTCCACCTCCAACAAGCAGTGGATACAACAGAAGGTTTCCTGTGATAGAGGTAGTAACAAATATTGAATGCATAAAGGGAGCATAAGTGAACATCGCCTGCAGGGTTATCAGGGAAACACAGGCTATCAATACCGCTTTATTCCGGAAAAAATGTCTGCCGAAAGGATGACTCTTCAGCCCCCGGCAGTTCAGTAGATAAAACAACTGTCCGGCAACGAGGGAATTTACCGCGACCGTTCGAGCCGTGACCATATCATACTGATTCTGCAGTGTGAGAAAAACGGCAACTACTGCCCCACCCAGAGCAAAAGAAACATATATAATCCGAAAAAGAAA
Organism: Desulfopila sp.; assembly: GCA_036350815.1. Taxonomy (GTDB): domain Bacteria; phylum Desulfobacterota; class Desulfobulbia; order Desulfobulbales; family Desulfocapsaceae; genus Desulfopila_A. Next base: position 765 of record JAZBNU010000113.1, on the reverse strand, counting down.
ATACCCTCCTATAATTGGTGCATCAGGATCACGGGGCGGATTTTTCATCACATCACTCTCCATGGGCTCGAATGACAGGGCCAGCGCCAGTGTTACAGCAGTTACCATATTAACCCAGAGAATCTGCGCAGGCGTCACGGGCATTGCTATTCCCAGAAGAACAGCAGCGATGATAACCATCGACTCCGCGCCATTAGTTGGCAGAATAAAAAGAATGGCTTTACGTAGATTGTCATATACCGTTCGTCCTTCCTCCACAGCATTGATGATGGAAGCAAAATTGTCATCCGCCAGAACCATTTCGGCCGCATCTTTAGCCACCTCCGTACCTTTATTCCCCATGGCAATACCAACATCGGCATTTTTAAGAGCAGGTGCATCGTTTACTCCATCACCGGTCATGGCACTGATCATATTATTCGCACGAAGAGCATTTATAAGCCTGACTTTGTGCGCGGGGCTGGTACGGGCAAAGACATCGTTTTCCATCACCACCTTCTGCAATTCCGCGTCATCCATTGAATCCATGCTTCGACCATCAATTGCCGTTTTGCCAGTACCGATATTCAACTGCCTGCCGATGGCCATTGCAGTAATGGTATGGTCGCCTGTTACCATCTTTACTCGGATTCCGGCTTCCCGGCATTCTTTGACAGAACGGATGGCTTCCTTCCGCGGAGGATCCATAATTCCGATCAGTCCTAGAAATACCGCACCTTCCTTGATATCTTTTTTTTCCAGAGTAGTGCTTTCGACTGGTGGTAT
>JAZBNU010000112.1:0-13560 GCA_036350815.1 Desulfopila sp. | reverse complement strand
TATTCAGGAAGCCTGCACTGCCACGGCAATCCTGAAGGAGCAGCCCGTCGAGGCTGTTGAGTTGATGGACAGAGCTGCCCTGCGTTCCGTAGAGAATAAGGACGGCATGCCCGGGTTTCTCAAGGAATTAGGAGACAACGTCGCCGCTCTGCTGGTGGAAACACGAGCTTGCTCAGCTGCGGAGCTGCGCCGCAATATCCAGTCTGTCAGCCTGGCCCTGGCCGATGTCCCACTGGAGAGGCCTCTGGAGTTTACCGCGATTGAAAGTGAATACAGTAAATTATGGAATATCAGAAAGGGACTCTTTCCAGCTGTTGGCGCCGTTCGTGAGTGTGGTACAACGGTAATAATTGAAGATGTCGCTTTTCCCATGGAGAATCTTGCAGAGGCTACCCTGGAGCTGCAGCGCCTTATGGCTGCTTACGGATATGACAATGGCATTATATTTGGCCATGCTCTGGCGGGAAATCTCCATTTTGTTTTTACCCAGGACTTCGGAAAGCCGGCTGAGGTCGCACGTTACAGTGGCTTTATGGACAAAGTCTGCGCCATGGTGGTAGAGAAATTCGACGGCTCTCTCAAGGCGGAGCACGGTACGGGGAGAAATATGGCCCCTTTCGTGGAGATGGAATGGGGGCGCGATGCCTACCAACTCATGCAGAGAATCAAGAAATTGTTCGACCCTCATTTTCTCCTCAATCCTGGAGTGATTCTTAACACCAATGCAAAGGTACATCTGGAAAATCTCAAACCATTGACGGCAACCAGCCCTATCGTTGATAAATGTATTGAATGCGGTTTTTGCGAGCCTGTCTGTCCTTCGAGAAACCTGACTTTGACACCGCGGCAGAGGATTACAGTGCAGCGGGAAATTTCAAGATTGCAGGGAAGCAAAGGAACCTCGGCTCGCCTCGAAACACTCCAGCGCGACTACCGCTATGACGGTGATGCGACCTGTGCTACGGATGGCTTATGCCAAACGGCCTGCCCGGTGGAAATAAATACCGGTGATTTAACCAAAGAGCTGCGCCGTCTTGAGGTTGCGGGAACATCACGTGAGCGGCTGGCCCGTGTCGTCGCTGATAATTATGGGCTGGTAACGGGGGCTGTACGTTTAGGACTGCGCACCGTGGACACCATCCATCGTCTTCTGGGAACCAAAGTGATGACCGGACTTTCCCGGAAAGCCAGAAAAATAAGCAGGGACAGTTTGCCGTTGTGGACCCCGTATATGCCTAAAGGGGCAAAAAAGAGAAAATATGATACGGCGGTCGGAGAGGCTGAAAAAAAAGTGGTGTATTTTCCCAGCTGCATTTCCAGGACCATGGGACCGGCCAAAGGAGACACCGATGAGGAACAGCTTTCTTTGGCAACAGAGAAACTCCTGCGACGGGCAGGATATGATGTCCTCTATCCGCCGGCAATGGAGAAGCTCTGCTGCGGTGTACCTTTCAACAGCAAAGGGGCTTTCAGGCAGGCCGATCAGAAGGCGGCGGAGCTGGAAAAGGTGCTGCTTGATATCTCCCTTAACGGGAAAATTCCAATACTCTGCGATACCAGTCCATGCCTGTACCGGATGCGCCAGACTATGGATCGCAGACTAAAAATGTATGAGCCGGTGGAATTCATCCACGACTTCCTTCTGGATGACCTGGATATTAAAAAAGTTGATGAGAGGGTTGCCGTGCATCTCACCTGCTCCTCTGAAAAAATGGGTATGGGGGCAAAACTGCTGGGCGTGGCGAGGCGCTGTGCGGCAGAGGTGGTGGTGCCGGAGAAGGTCGGTTGCTGCGGCTTTGCCGGAGATCGAGGTTTTACCTATCCCGAGCTGAACGCAGCAGCCCTTGCTGAATTGCCGGGACAGGTCTCTGGTTGCACATCCGGCTATTCAAATTCGAGGACCTGTGAGATCGGCTTGTCGTTTCACGGGGGAATTCATTATAAATCGATAGTCTATCTGGTGGAACGCTGTAGTTCCGGCCAGACATAAAAAATGTTATGAGAAAGCGTCGAAGACGTATATTTTAAACAGAGGGAGTACGTAATTATGGAAAGAAGCGTTGTCGAAGAGTTGGTCGCTATTTTCGGAAAAGATAATGTGTTGACCGCCAATGAAGATATGATTGCCTACAGTTATGATGCGGCTCATGTTGAAATCAAACCTGAAGCGGTTGTGTTTGCCAGCACCACGGAACAGATCAGTTTGCTGATGAAACTTGCTTACAGAGAGAATATACCTGTTACTCCGCGCGGGCAGGGCAGTGGGCTTTCCGGTGGTTCGGTTCCGTTGCAAAAAGGTATTGTTCTGGCAATGGACAGGATGAAAAAAGTTATTGATTTTGATCCTGCCAACAGGCTTATAACGGTTGAGACAGGCATCACCACCTCGGATATCGATCCCATAGCTGCTGAAGCCAACCTGTTTTATCCTCCCGACCCTGGCAGTGTCGCATTTTCGACTATTGGCGGGAATATTGCCGAAAACGCCGGCGGGCTTCGAGGTCTTAAGTATGGTGTGACCAAAGACTATGTGAAAATGATAAAGGTTGTACTGCCTCAGGGTGATATCGTTACCTTGGGCTCCAAGTGTGTCAAGCATGTCGCAGGCTTTAATACCGAGGCGATTTTCGTGGGAAGTGAAGGCTTGCTTGGTATCATGACCGAAGTGACTCTGGCGCTGCTTCCCATTCCCGAGCACCGGGAGTCGGCTCTGGCTGTTTTCAATACTCTTGACGGTGCTGCCCAGACCGTTTCCGACATTATTGCGGCAGGTGTCACCCCTTCCACCATGGAATTTATGGATAACGAAACTATCAACGCCATTCAGAATTTCAAGGATTGCGGGCTGCCGCGTGACGCACAGGCTGTTCTCCTGATTGAAACAGATGGACAGAAAGATTCGGCCAAGGCGGAAATGGACAAGGTCAAGGAAGTGGTCCTGGCGAATAATGCCAAGGATTTTGCCATCGCCAAAACCAGTGAGGAACGGGACAACCTTTTTGCGGGCAGGCGCGTTGCCCTTAACGCTCTGGCCAGCGTCAGACCCAATCTTATTCTCGAGGATGCAACGGTGATGCGAAGCAGACTCCCCGACATGGTTCGTGGTATTATTGATATTGCCAGCCGTCATAACGTCAAGGTTGGTATTTTCGGCCATGCCGGTGACGGCAACCTGCATCCCACTTTTCTCCTGGATATGAAAGATGAGGACGAAAAGGCCCGGACAGACAAAGCGGTAAAAGAACTGTTCCAGCTGGCCATTGATTTAGAAGGAACAATTTCCGGAGAACATGGCATAGGCCTGGAGAAGAAGCCCTATCTTATGGATCAGATTGGCGCAGCCGGCATCACCATGCTGCAGGATATTAAAAGGACGCTGGATCCGAAGAATCTCCTCAATCCGGGGAAAATGTTTGATATGGGCGATACGGTCTCAGCATAAGAGAGGGAAAAGAGCCAATGAATATGAAAATATCCGCTACCAAAGAAGCTGAAACACATCTTCTCGAGGCAGCGAAAGAATTTCAAAAATGTATGCAATGCGGCAAATGCCGGAGTGTCTGTCCGGTATTCAGAGAGATGGGCAATGAACTTTATGTAGCTCGCGGAAAAAACAAGCTGGCCGAAAAAATTGTTTCCGGAGATCTGCAGATTACCGAAAGGGTGGAAGATGCCATTAACGAATGCCTAAATTGTAAGACCTGTTCCGCTAACTGCCCTGCGGGGGTGAGTCCGGAGCACGTAGTACTCAGGCTGCGCTGGTATATCACCACGCAGAAGGGGCTCCATTTTTTTAAAGCGCTGATTTTCCGGCAGCTCCTGTGGCGGAAATGGCCTATTACCCTGGGGTGTGCCATTGTCGCTATTGCTCAGAAAATGCTGTTTGGCATTGGTCCGAAAAATCCGGTTCGACATCTGTTTCCTCTGTTTGGTTTTTCCAAAAGAAGAAATTTCCCCCAGTTGGCTATTCGCAGCGCCCAATCGCAGTTTCCGGAGGTTAACAAGTCGAAAACGGGGACGACCAAAATGCGGGTCGGTTACTTTACCGGCTGCGCCGGTAACCTGATCTACACCAATGTAGCTCGGTCTGTTATCGATATATTGACGGGTTTCGGCTATGAGGTTGTCATCCCGAAGAAGCAGAAATGCAACGGTACACCGGTACTTGCCAACGGTGACTATGAAGGGGCCAAGCGTCTCATGGAACATAATTTCGATCTGTTCCGGCAATATGATCTTGATGCCATCGTTGTGGCCTGTTCTTCCTGCGGTATGTCCTTGAAAAAAGAGATCAAGGTATTTATAGATGATAGTTCTGAACTCCAGGAATTTACCGGAAAGGTATTTGACATCAATGAGTTCATAGAAAAAAATATTGAAATTAAGCCGGAGCAGCTTGGTCAAATCCCCTACAAGGTAACGTACCATGACCCCTGCCATATGGTTCGTGGTCAGGGAATTAAAGACCAGCCCCGGAATCTGCTCAAAATGATTCCGGGCGTGAGCTTTACCGAGATGAAAAATGCCGATACCTGTTGCGGCTCGGCAGGCAGCTATTGTATTACACATTATGATACCGCCATCAAGATCAACAATCATAAGATCAAGGATATTCAAGATGCCGGAGTCGACATGGTGGCCACCGGCTGTCCTACCTGTGTCATGCATATAGCAGACAACCTGGCCCAGCATGAAAGCAGCGAGAAGGTTCGTTTCGTAGTGGAGATACTGGCTGATTCACTGCGTGCTGCCAAAACAATTTAACAGTAAGGAAACAGAATATTCCTGGCTCCCTGTAGCGGCAGCGTTGAAGATGCTGCTCTTACAGGGAACAGGAATGTCTTTTCTCATCGTGCAGTAATTATGAAAGAACTGTCGTCGTCGCTCACCTTTTTTTATAAATATATTATACTTGTTCTCTGGATTGTCGGTTTCGGCATTGGCGGGCGTGACGTTATTTTTGCGTCCGAGGCCTACGATCTCAGGTGGATACAATATATGGTGACATGGCTGATGATCGGGTCCTTTTTCTTTTTCATTACCGGTCCCATTAAAAAAGTGGTACTGGAAGGGCGGATATTGATTGTCTCCAACTATCTCCGCACTGAAAAGATCGATATAGAACAGATAACAGCTGTAGATAGTTTTTCCTTTTTTACCCCGAAACTTGTCTGGTTTACTCTGCGGGATCAGTCTCCCTTTGGGAAAAAGATTGTTTTTCTGCCCAAACACCGTATCGGTTCAGGACTGGGGAAGCATCCCCTGGTTTTTGAAATGCGCCGCCAATTAAACCTGTGAGGAGGAAAGTGCCTCCAGGTGCCTCCAGTTTGATCGCAGCTTTGCGATGCGCATTTCCTGTGCCTGGAAGGCTGAGGGGTGAAGCGTGTTTCCTGAAGTTTGCAATCAGGTAGAAAAAAGTCTTTCCCTTTATCGGCTCAGGACAAATTCTCTGTCGTTGAGAAACAGTTTTCCGTGTCGTGTTTCCGCCCTGTGCCTGAGAAATTCCCCATCTTTGATAAACATTCCTGTGACCATTCCGGGATAGAGCGGTGCAAGCAGAAGTTCCGGTTCGCCCACGAGCTTGATCGGCAGCTGGATATTGCTGTTCAGGAAAAAGACATCAAGGGCCATTTCAGGAGTACCGATAAGAGGAGCAAACTGCATCAGGCTCATATCCTTGAGAAGCCGTAAGGTGATATCCGCCTCCACCTTTCCCTCCGGCAGCTCAAGTAGGAAGTTTTGAAGAGACAGCTCAAGATCTTTCTGGAGCAGCTCTTCGAAGGCCGCTATTAGTCGGAAACCGAGGATCCCCGTTTTTTCCTGCAGCATTTTTGTTATATTGCCTGGTGCATCTTGAAGAGCTGCGAGATCTCTGAGGAGGTCTGCCGCAATTACTGAGTACATCTTCATGAAATTCTCATAACGTTCGGTATTCATGCCTTTCATGCTGAATTGTGCCTCTGCCCGGTTGATTGCCCGTTCTGCTGTCGTAAGTCCGTTGCATGCAAAGGATGTTACAGCGGAGAGAGTGTCTTTTTCCGGGTCCACCTGAAAGACAGAACCGACCTTCAGAGCGGCAAGGTCGATCTCTCCTTGAGGATGTGTGCTTCTGAGCTTCTGCAGCGAGAAGTTCATAAAGCCGTCCCAAAGATAGGGTGAAAGAAGTTCCAACTCAGATTCCAGTGTGATTTTGCCAATGGAAGGAATGGCAGCGGTGTTGCCTCCGAGCCCGTCCCATGTTCCGAAAGAGGTGAAATTCTGTAGGGCAGCGTCGGTGACAAGAGTAAAAATTCCTGCACCAATATCAAAAGAGACCTCGCCCCGGTGCATTTTGAACGGCTCAATTTTCAGGGTTGATTCAAGCCCTCCCAGATAGGAGTAGGCAGTTTGCAGGTTGAAAGGGTTATGGCCCTGTAGTTCCCTGGTGATAAACGTGTTAAACCAACTATTTTTTTCAAGGCTGGTGGTGGAGACAGCCCCTGTGTAACCGTGCCTGGCATGTTCTAAAAAGACAACTTCTTCAACGCCGTAAACCGTTTTTAGAGGCCCGAAGTTTATTTTCCACTCAATTTCGGAAGAGTAAAAATCACGCTCGTAGCGAACGAGTTCAACTGTGTAGACGTCACCATGAGCGGCATTGACGGCATCAGCATTGCTGAAGGCCCGGCGCACTGTTTTTTCCAGTAAAACGCCGTTAATGAATGGAGCTGTCCCGACAACAATAAGTAAAACTGCAAGTACTGTGATACCCTTTTTCATTCAGGCTCCTCTGGCGTCCCTATCTGAGAAACAGGCTGTTGGGTTGATGTGATATTTGCTCTCTGCTTGTTCCGGTCAAGGTACTGTATGAGGCTCTCCAGGGGCAGGGGCGGACTGTAATAGTAGCCCTGGATTGCTCGGCAACCGAATTTTTTCAGTATCTCAAGCTGTTCTTCCGTTTCGACCCCTTCTGCAACAACGTTCAGGCCCAGATTTTTTGCCATCAGAAGTATTGTTTCGACAATCTCAGCATCGTCTCGGTCGGTGGTAATGTCGGTTATAAAGGAGCGGTCTATTTTGAGGTTATCAATGGGAAGGGCTTTGAGGTAATACAGTGAGGAGTATCCGGTACCGAAATCATCGATGGAGATGGAAAAACCGGCGTTGACCAGACGGTTCAGCTTGGCAACGCTGTCTTCAATATCTGTTACCATTGTCGTTTCAGTAATTTCCAGCTCAAGCTGGGAAACTGATATGTTGTTCCGCTCTACTATTGCAAGGATGTTGTCTACCATATCAGCCTGCTTAAACTGATGTGGAGAAAGATTGATGGCTATTTTGATAGTGCCGAAGCCGATGCTGCCCAGTAACTGAGCCGCTTCGCGGGCACTGTCGAGGACAAAGTCACCTAGTGGTATTATCAGCCCGGTTTCTTCGGCAAGCGGAATAAAATCGGCCGGACTTACCAATGAGCCGTCATTTTTGTGCCAGCGTACCAGTGCCTCTACAGAGGTAGTCAAGCCGCTCAGCGGTTCAATCTTTGGCTGATAAAAAACGGTGAATTCTTTTTTCTGCAGGGCCTGCCTGAATTCTGCTTCAAGCTGAAGGCGACGCTGTGCCTGCTCACTGAGATCCCTGGTGAACAGTGCAAAGGTGTTTTTACCCCGCTGTTTTGCCTGATACATGGCGGTGTCAGCGGATTTTGTCAAGGTCTCGGCGTCTCTTCCGTCTTGGGGAAAAATAGCGGCTCCGATACTGATTGTGGCAAATAATTCGTGGCTTTCAATTGTAAATGGTTCGACAAAACCTTGAATGATCCTGCCGGCGAGATCGACGACCTGGTCTTCTGAGGTGAGACCGACGGCAATAATCTGGAATTCGTCTCCCCCGAGTCGAGCAACAGTATCGCCTTCGCGCACCAGTTTCTGCAGACGTGAGGCAACATCCTGCAGGAGAAGATCTCCCGCTGCATGACCCAGGCTGTCATTGATACGCTTGAAATTGTCGAGATCCATAAAAAGAACGGCTACTGATGTTTCTTTCCTGCGGGCGTTTGCCAGCGATACGGTCAGCCGGTCTTTGGCCAGATATCTGTTGGGCAATCCGGTGAGAGCATCGTGATACGCCTGGTGTTTGATCTGTTCCTCTTTGGTTTTCATCTCAGTTATATCGTGAAAAACAGCGACATAATGGCTTACCTCATTCTGATCGTTGCGAATAGAACTTATGCTGAGGATCTCCGGATACGCCTCGCCGTTTTTTCTCCGATTCCAGATCTCACCGCTCCAATGGCCATTTTGGGTGAGGTTTTTCCACATGTTTCGATAATACTCATGATCATGCCGGTCTGATTTAAGGATTCTCGGGTTTTGGCCGATCACCTCATCTTCGGTAAAACCGGTAATTTCAGTAAACGCTTGATTTACTGCGACTATGTTTCCTTCTGCGTCGGTAATACTTATTCCCTCAAGAGCGTGTTCAAAAACTTTGGCAAAAAGTTTGAGTTGTTGTTCGGCATGAATCCGTTCACTTATTTCGCCTTGGAGGGCGCGAGTGGACTGTTGCAGGCTGTGGATGAATTTATTGTATTGGCCGGCAAGAAAACCAACCTCGCCGGAGGCGCCATCTGCGGAGATGACGGGATGCTCATCATTGGGGCTCTTGCTCATCAGTCCAATAAGTCTGGTCAGCGGTCGTGTAATGGAGGCCCCAAGGGAGAGACTGAGCGGCACAATGAGGAGTATGGTGCAGAATATGGTGAGGAAAATGATATTCCTCAGTTTTTTCAGAGGAGCATATACTTCAGCAAGAGGGACCGATGAGACAACAAACCATTCAAAATCAGGCATATAGAGGAAAGAGAGGAGTCTTTCTCTGGACAGACCACTGGTTGTATCGTTGTCTTCCTGGACGAGATGGCCGTTTTTTAACTGGAGCATTTTCGGGAGAAGGGGGGCATAATCTATTTCTGTCCCGGTATTCCTCTCAGAGAGCAGAGGGTGATAAATGATTTTTCCCTGAGCTGATATGATAGAGGCGAATCCACCGGTGCCGAAGCGGAAGGATGCCATTCCGTTTTTGAAATCCTCAATCTTAAAAAAAGAGAGAAATTCGTTACGATAGCTGCTTGCAGAGATGATCCAGTCCCATGCTTCGAAATATTTCATATAGAGCGATTTGGGTCTCTTCTCGCTCTCTCCTTCATTGCGCCAGTCATACTCCAGATAGCCTTCCTGTTCTGCCAGTTGCCTGGCGGCGAGCCATTCTTCGGAGATATCACGGTTTTTCATGCCGGGTATCGGGTGAACAGCAAGGATGCCGTCACCTCTAAGGGCGTAGATGTAGCCTGTTTCGCCAATCGTTTGACTCAAAAGGATTTCTTCCCCTTGTTTCCGGGCTTCTTCAACAGTCAGCTCTTTGCTTATGGTTTTGCGATGCAGTTCATTCAGGATATCATGGTTCTTTTCCGCGATGGCCCGGAGGTGGTTCCTGATGGAAACATCCACGGCTGTAGTTATAGTTGTCTGTATAGATTTTGTGGATGCGGAGAGCTGGTTGATGACATTCTTCTCTATAACGCCGTGGACAAGGGAATAAATAACCCAGCCAGCACTGGCCAGCACTACTCCGAAGAGAAGAGAAAACCACAGCATGAGCTGGTATTTTATTCGCAGTGTTTGCAAAAATCCTGGCATGTTGGACAAATAATGTGGGAGTATAATTAAAACAGTACTACTGGATCCCCATATGCTTTCCAGACGTAAAACCTGTCCAGTGTTCCGTCACAGCTGGTCGAGCTGTGACGGGTATTCATGAGGACATCTTCTTTATTCGCAGGTTACACTGTTTTTCCGGCAGAGGGCAAAAGATATTTTAAAAAGGCATGATAATGATGGGGAAGGCTTCTTTTGGAAGATGTTACCGCGTAAAAATGCCTGGTCATTTTAATATCGAGGATGTCAATGGTCTGAATCTGACCGTATTCCACTCCATCTTTAACGGCCTGGCGAGAAAGAATAGAGACACCGAGGTTCGATTTAATTGCTTCAGTGACCGCGGTACTCGATCCCAGTACTGCGCAAGTATTCAGTTGCTCAACGCTGATATTTTTTTCACTGAGATACTGCTCCATACATTTTCGGGTACCCGACCCTTCTTCCCTCAAGATAAAAGGCAGTTCCACCAGGGTCCGGGTTGTGATACGCTGATTTAGTATTCTTTTGGTTGAGGCTGCCAGGACGAGATCGTCATCCATAAAAGGGTGAAACTGCAGTTTGTTTGAGTCGAGGTGTGCTCCCACACAGCCAAGCAGTATTTCATTGTTGAGAATGGACTGAGTCACCTCGGCGGAGTCACAGGTTCGGATTTCAAAAGATATTTTGGGATGGAGTTTATTGAACTCCGCGGCAATACGAGGCAGAATGAAGGCGCTTGGGATTGTGCTTGCAGCTATAAGGAGGCGGCCGGAAACGGTCTTTCCTACGGCAGTCAGATCATCCTCAAGTTTTTTGAGGTCGTCCAGTATGGCCAGAGCGCGCGGATAAAGCAGTTCCGCCTCCAGAGTCGGAATTATCGAGCGGCCCAGGCGATCAAAGAGTCTGCAGTCCAGGCGCCCCTCAAGATTGCGGATATGTTCACTGATGGTGGGCTGGCTGGTATAGAGTTGATCTGCAGCCTTGGTAAAACTTCTGTTCTTATAGACCGCAACGAATATTTTTAAATGTCGAGTTTCTATTTGCGTTCTCCGGCGTTAAAATAGTTTCATGATCAGAGTAAAAATGGTATTTGAATATCTTATGAGATATATAGCTTTATTTTTACAATAGTGAAATAAAAAACTCCAGGATGCAACAATGAAAATAGCACATCTTTTTAAGAAAAAGACGTTGACCCGATTGGCCCGAACCTGTGGCTGAGCCGCCAAAATAGGTCCGGCAGTTTTGTCGGATGCACTGCAGGGACTCTCTGCACCCAGCGATGCCAATCTTCTGGTTGGCTTTGAAACATCCGACGATGCAGCCGTGTACCGTCTTTCTGCTGATACGGCAATGATCAATACTCTTGATTTCATAACTCCTCCGGTGGATGATCCCTACTGGTTTGGTCAGATTGCCGCGGCAAACTCGATTTCCGATATCTATTCCATGGGTGGACGTCCCCTGACTGCTCTGAATGTTGTCATGTTTCCCTCAAAACATCTTGATATGGGTGTCTTAAAGGAGATATTGCGGGGGGGCCACGACAAGGTTGTTGAAGCGGGTGCCTGTCTGGTGGGTGGTCACAGTGTCGACGATGAAGAACCGAAATATGGCCTCTGCGTCAACGGGGTAGTGCATCCCGACAGAATAATAACGAATGCCGGAGCACAGCCGGGAGACGTGCTTATTCTCACTAAACCTCTGGGCTCCGGGGTTCTTTTTAACGCGGTTCGTTCCGGCCGTCTCCCTTTTAAGGAAATTGAAGCAAAGGTGCTGCCATCTCTGGCCGCTTTAAATGACAAGGCCATCGAAGAAGCTTTGAAATTTGATCTCCATGCAGCAACTGATATTACCGGGTTTGGTATTCTCGGGCATGCCGTGGAGATGAGCTACGGCAGCGGCCATGAACTTGTCATTGAATATAACTCCCTGCCTGTTTACCCTGACGCCCTGGATATGTACGGCAAGGGTGAGACCACCGGCAGTAATGATGCCAATCGTCAGATGGTCGAGAGTCACAGGTTTACCCTGCAATGCCGTTTAGAACCTAAAGACAGGGGCCTGATCTATGACCCTCAGACTTCCGGAGGCCTGCTTCTTTCTTTACCCGCCCCTCAGGCCGGCGAACTGCTCACTGCATTGCATAAGGCCGGGGTTGAGGCTGCATCTATAATAGGTCATGTCAGCAAAAATCAGGCAGGTGTAACTCTGGTTTGATATTGTGTCGGTCAAATCACGGGACGACTGCACTGCTATCAGTGACCTGAGGGCTTGTAGCTGCTTGGTGTGGTTCTATTTGCCGATCTGGTTTCTGCGGCAATGCCTGGGGTAAAAAAATCTTTTAATCTGGAATAAAAAGTAAATACACTTCTCCTATAAGCAGTTTCAGGCAAACATAAAAAACAGTGAACTGACTTTCTAGCAAAGCACATCCTTTCGAAAGCGTGTGGGTTGAATGGTTGTGGTTTGACGAAGTGCTCTTAGAAAGGATCTGGAGGAGGACGGCTTGAAGGATAAAGCAGAACAGATAATTGCCTACCTGCACCGCAAATGCTGGTTATCCGGCACGCTTGCCTGCTCCTTTCTTGCTGCTGGAGAATATAATGAAAATTATATTGTTAGTGCAGATGGGCGTCCCTATGTCTTTCGCATCAACCACGGTACTCAGCTTGGTCTGGAGAACCAGTGCGAATATGAGTTCCGGGTTCTTGAAGCGCTGGCTTCATCCAAGGTGACCCCTTTGCCTTACCAGTATGATATGGATTCCGGCGGCCTTGGCAGGGGAGTTCTGCTAATGGAATATCTGAGCGGCAAACCCCTTGATTACCATAAACATCTTACTGCCGCAGCCCGAATATTTGCCCGAATACATTCCCTCCCGCCATCCCGGGAGCTCATCTGGCAGCAGAATCCGGCAGTGGATATCGCCAGGGAATCCTATGGTTTGCTTACCCGCTATCCCGATACGTATTATGCAGCTGTCCGTAGGCGTCTTGTAGAGTATCACAAGGAAATAGTTGCGGGATCGGCTGAAATGGTACGGCGCTGCAAAAACGAAGAACTCTGCATTGTCAACACAGAGGTAAATTCCGGCAATTTCATCATCGGTAAAGAGCATTCCTGGCTGGTGGACTGGGAGAAAGCGGTGGTTTCTTACCGATATCAGGATCTGGCCCATTTTCTCGTACCGACAACTACTTTATGGAAGACAGATTATCGTTTCAGCGAACGGGAAAAGGAACATTTTCTCGCTATGTATCTTGAGGCAAGCGACAGCGCTCTTTCGGTTGACGAAGCATATGAAAAAACCGTCATGATGGAACGGATCATCCTCCTGCGAGCTTTAAGCTGGTGCTATATGGCGTATTATGAATATGTTTCCGCTGGACGCGAACTGGCCCATGATGACACGTTTGCTAAAATCACATCGTATATGGAAGAGGCGGAATGTTTCTTGGAGTAGAGCGGCTTTGTAAGCATTATGGTGGTACACAGGTTCTTGAGGAGGTTACCCTGCACGTGGATAAGGGTGAACTCGTCTCCATCATCGGGCCTTCCGGCGCGGGGAAAACGACCCTGTTGAAGATTATCGCCGGACTTGAAGAAGCCGACGGCGGTTCAATAACCTCGGCCGCTGATCTGAAAAACAATCCGGCCATTCTGGTTTTTCAGGACTATCTGCTCTTTCCTACCATGACGGTATTTGACAATGTTGCCTTTGGTCTGAGATGCCGCAAAATGCAGGGCAGGGAGATCCAGGAGAAGGTGTCCGCCATGCTGGACTATTTTCAGCTTGGCACCAAATCTGCTTTCTATCCGGCGCAGCTTTCCGCAGGACAGCAGCAGCGCGTCGCTCTGGCCAGAGCCATGGTTGTCTCTCCCT
>JAZBNU010000111.1:0-7547 GCA_036350815.1 Desulfopila sp. | reverse complement strand
CTCCCGGCACCACCGGAATTGCGACGAATAGCAAAGGACTCCGGCCGTACCGGAAAACGCCACTCTACCACCTCCGGATCCGTCATTCTGGTGTTGGTCATATGGGAGTGTACTGCACTGGTGCCGTCATGATCTCTGCCCGCTCCCGTTCCCCCGCAGATGGTCTCGTAATTTTGGTAGGTCTCGTTGCCGTAGACAAAGTTGTTCATGGTTCCCTGAGAAGACGCAAGAATCCCAAGCGCACCGAAGAGGCAGTCGGTAATGGCCTGGGAGACCTCGGTATTCCCGGATATGACGGCAGCCGGGTACTCCGGACTGATCATTGTCCGTGGCGGAATAATGATATTGAGAGGTTTAAGGCAGCCTTCGTTGAGTGGAATCTGGTCATTCACAAGTGTTCGAAAGACATAAAGAACAGCAGCCTTACAGACAGCAGCAGGAGCATTGTAATTGCCGCTGCTCTGCGGCGATGTGCCGCTGAAATCAATATCAGCCCGACGCAGTTCTTTATCCACCCTGATCTTTACCTCTATACTGCTGCCGCCATCCATGGGATAGATGAACTCTCCGTCTTTGAGGACATCAAGCACCCTTCGTACTGACTCTTCAGCATTGTCCTGTACATGTCCCATATATGCCTGAACCACCTCGAGACCAAAGTGATGTATCATTTTCATCAGTTCACGCTGGCCTGTCTCGTTGGCGGCAATCTGAGCGGCGAGATCGGCAATATTCTGATCGATGTTTCTGCAAGGATACTTGCCGGAAGCGAGCAAAGCCCGGGTCTCCGCTTCACGAAACTCACCCTGCTCCACCAGGAGAAAGTTGTCTATCAGAACGCCTTCATCATCGATATGGATAGAATCCGGCGGGGACGAGCCGGGAGTCCGCCCTCCGATATCGGCATGATGACCACGGGCTCCAACATAAAAGAGGACCGACTGGCCTTTGTTATCGAACACAGGTGTTATTACAGTAACATCAGGAAGATGCGTTCCGCCGTTGTAGGGCGCGTTGAGCATATAGACATTTCCCGGTTTCATGGTGCCTGCATTTTCACGGATAATGGTCTTGACAGACTCGCCCATGGAGCCAAGATGAACCGGGATATGGGGAGCATTTGCCACCAGTTGTCCCTCAGCATCAAAAATGGCGCAGGAGAAATCGAAACGCTCTTTGATATTGACCGAGTAGGAGGTTTTGGCTAGTGTCGCTCCCATCTGTTCCGCAATGGACATAAAGAGATTATTGAAAACCTCCAGCATCACCGGGTCCACTTCCGTACCGATGGCCATGGTTTTGGGGCGCTCCTTATAGCGGGTAAGGATTAAATGACTGCGGGAGTTCAGCTGGGCCTGCCAGCCCTCTTCCACCACAACGGTTCCTGTTTTCTCTGAAATAATTGCAGGTCCCTGGAGCAGCTGGCCGATGGAGAGATTCTCCCGTTTATAGAGTGGAACCTCCATCGTTCCGGAATCGGAATACATCCAGACAATATCTTCAACCGCCGGTTCTTCAGGCAACGACAGAATCTCACCCTCAGGATCAAGCACAGGCTCCGTGATGCCGATACCTTCAACGGAAACCGCCTCGATAATCAGGGCCCGCTGATGGGCAACAAAGCCGAACTGTTGCTTATGGGCCGCCTCAAAACCTGCCTGCATCTCTTCGATCGTGCCGGCATCAACAAGAAGAGAAGTATCGGTCGCCTCATAGCGCAGATGTACTTTAACCTCCACTTCAATATACTCAGGCGCCACCCCCTGCCTGGAGACCTCCATCCGGACCTCTTTTTCCAGCGGGGCTGCAATTTCTTCAATAACTTTTTCAGCCCCGGGAACAAACCTCTTCTCCACCTGGGCCTCACGCATAACCCGGACATCTGCCAATCCCATGCCGTAGGCTGAAAGTACCCCGGCAAAGGGATGCAAAAAAACTCTTTTCATCCCCAGAGCATCAGCGACCAGGCAGGCATGCTGGCCACCTGCGCCGCCAAAACAGTTCAGCGTATATTCAGTAACATCGTAGCCACGCTGCACCGAAATCTGCTTAATGGCATTTGCCATATTTTCCACGGCAATTTTTAGAAATCCTTCAGCTACCTTTTCCGGTGTCTGCAGAGGCTGATCCGTAGCCCTGCTTATTTTTTCTGCAAGCTCGACAAATCTTCTCCGCACCACCTCGGCATCAAGGGGCTGATCGGCCTTAGGCCCAAAGACACTGGGAAAATGATGCGGCTGAATTTTTCCCAGCATAACATTGCAATCGGTAACGGTCAGCGGCCCGCCTCGCAGGTAGCTGGCCGGTCCGGGATTGGCTCCGGCGGAATCGGGCCCGACCCGGTAGCGGGACCCGTCGAAATGAAGAATCGAGCCGCCGCCTGCGGCAACGGTATGAATATGCATCATCGGCGCCCGCATGCGTACTCCGGCGACCATTGTTTCGAAGCTTCTCTCAAATTCTCCATTATAATGAGCCACATCTGTGGATGTTCCGCCCATATCAAATCCGATTATCTTGTCGTAGCCACTCATGGAAGCGGTCCTGACCATACCAACCACTCCGCCTGCAGGCCCCGACAGGATAGCGTCTTTACCCTGAAAAAGCATGGCATCCGTCAGCCCGCCATTAGACTGCATGAACATCAGCCGCGGCCCCTGACCAAGCTGATCGGCAACCTGCTCGACGTAGCGCCGCAATATCGGTGAAAGATAGGCATCGACAACGGTGGTATCTCCACGGGAAACCAGCTTCATCAAAGGACTTACAGTACTGCTCACAGATATCTGGGTGAAGCCTGTTTGCCGGGCGAGATCGGCAACACAATGCTCATGCACCGGGTTGCGATAGCCATGCATAAAGGCGATGGCAACCGAACGTATCCCTTTCTTGTAGGCAGACTCCAGACCTTTTTGGGCCTGTTCGACATCAACCGGGACAAGAATATTGCCATGGGCGTCAAGACGCTCCTCAACCTCAAGGGCTTCTTCATAGAGAAGTTCCGGTAGGATAATATGGCGGTCAAAAAGTTTCGGCCTGGTCTGGTAGCCGATACGCAAGGCATCCCCAAACCCTTTGGTGGTAACAAAAAGGGTGCGATCACCCTTCCTTTCCAATAGCGCATTGGTGGCAACCGTAGTTCCCATTTTGACGTTTTCAATAACATCATCGGGAATAGGTTCATCTCGGGTCAAACCAAGAAGTTCACGGATGCCGTGCACAGCAGCATCATCATAACTCTCAGGATTTTCCGATAAGAGCTTATGCGTCACCAGACTGCCGTCGGGCCGCTTGGCGACCACATCCGTAAAGGTACCGCCTCTGTCTATCCAGACCTGCCATTTGGCCATCTTTTCCACCTCTTCTGTATGATGAGTACAAACTGCACAATTATGTAAAAGCTGTTAAACATTTTCACAATGTTAGTTTTTTGTCGACAAAATGTCAATATTATGAAAAGATGTCAGTGAATGGCATAAATGTCAACATGATTATGCAGGCAGATGCATTTTGCCGGTTGCTGTCAGGGAGAGCAGATGGTCATATTTACGCATGTCCTTGAGTCGCTGAACCGCAATATCCATTTTTGGCCCCGTGCCGACAAACATTTTTTAGACGGCAACACCATCTTTATTGCAGTATATCATTTTTTTTAGGTATGCTGTAATGAGCAATTCATAACGAGAATGACGTATACAGACCGACATTGAGGAGGAGAAAACAAGAGGCTTGAAGACAGGTGGTTTGCCACCTGGACAAAAAATTGAATTCAGAACAGGAGAAGAAACATGAAATCTATTGGACGTAAATTATTTCTCAGCCTTACCGCCATGGCAGGAATCTGCAGCCTGGCCGCAGGCAGTTTCGCCGCGACCTGGGATATGCCCACCCCCTATCCCGACAAGACCTTTCATACTCGAAATATAGCTCAATTCGCAGAGGAAGTAGACAAGGCCACCTCGGGTAATCTCCAGATCAAAATTCATTCTGCCGGTTCACTTTTTAAACACCCTGAGATCAAGAACGCCGTTCGGGGCGGGCAAGTGCCCATCGGGGAGATTTTTGTCTCACTTCTATCAAATGAGCATGCGGTCTTCGGAGCCGACTCTCAGCCTTTTCTGGCCACCAATTACGACGAAGCCAAGAAGTTATGGGCTGCACAGAAAGATGTTATAACCGAATTGCTCGACAAACAGGGATTGATGCCACTTTTTTCCGTACCCTGGCCACCACAGGGACTGTACACCAAAAAACCGATCAATACCGTCGACGACCTTAAGGGAATCAAATTCCGCGCCTACAACGCCACCCTGGAAAAATTTGCCAATCTGGTGGGAGCCGCACCCACTCAGGTAGAAGTTCCAGATATTCCCCAGGCATTTGCCACCGGCCGAGTTGAGGCAATGATCACATCCCCCTCCACCGGCGCCAACTCCAAAGCCTGGGATTTCATAACCCATTATACCGACATCCAGGCCTGGGTACCGAAAAATATCGTTCTGGTCAACAAGCGTGCTTTCCGCAAACTTGACCAGAAAGATCAGGATGCAGTGCTTGCAGCAGCTGCAGACGCAGAAAAACGCGGCTGGGAAATGAGCATGCAGGAAACCGAGGCACAGACCGCTATTCTGAAAGAGAACGGTGTAACAATCGTCACCCCGAGTGAGCAGCTGATGACAGGACTCAAAGCCGTTGGCGAAGAAATGCTCAAGGGCTGGACCGAAGAAGCCGGCGCAGAAGGCGCAGCAATGCTGGAAGCCTATAAAAAATAGATCGTCTTTTGCAACTCGTACCATGGCAAGGTTGTTTTCCCCGAAACAGGGAAAACAACCTTGATGATTTTTCCTGAGCCGCTTGGCGGTTCCCGCAACAATGGTGATGATATGACGGGAAAAAATGAAAGCTTCCTGCGCCGCTGCCTCAACATGTTGTACCTAGGCAGCGCCTGGCTTGGAGCAGGGTTCATTGCTTCCATCTGCCTCCTTGTGGTCTGCCAGGTCTGCTTCAACCTGCTGGACAGATTGAGCGGCTTGTTCACCGGTCAGGCAATCGGCCTGACCATTCCTTCATATGCCGATTTTACAGGCTTTTTTCTTGTTGCCGCATCCTTTCTTGCGCTGGCCTACACCCTCAAAATGGGAGGGCATATCCGGGTAAGTCTGGTTATCGCAAACCTCAACAAAAAGATCCGCCACATTTTTGAAGTATGGTGCCTTCTGTTGGCCTCCTCTGCCACCATCTATTTCAGCTGGTACACGTTTTTGCTGGTACGCGATTCTCATGAATACAATGACCTCTCTTCCGGGATGGTGGCTGTACCTCTCTGGATCCCTCAATCCGCCATGCTGATAGGCCTGCTTATACTTTCCATTGCTCTTCTCGATGAACTCATCCTCTCCCTCTTTGGGAAAAAGCCCAGCTATGTAGGCGCCGGAGAGAATCTTCTCGGCAATGACGACGAATCCACCCCAGAACATCACGGAGAGAGAACATGCCGGAAGTAACCATGATGATTTTTCTGATGATCCTGCTTTTTGTTCTTCTGGGCAGCGGCATATGGGTTGCCTTTTCCCTGATGATGGTCGGGATGGTCGGTATAATGTTCTTTACCGGAGCACCGACGGGAGACATCCTCGCCACGACAGTGTGGGGTGCAGGAAATTCCTGGTCGCTCGCCGCACTGCCGCTTTTCATCTGGATGGGTGAAATTCTTTTTCGTTCCCGACTCTCGGAGGATATGTTTGCAGGCCTCTCACCCTGGCTCACGCGATTGCCGGGCAGATTACTCCATGTCAATATTTTCGGCTGCGCTATTTTTGCCGCCGTATCGGGATCATCAGCGGCAACAGCGGCGACAATAGGCAAAATGTCCATTCCCGAACTTGCCGGTCGAAAATATCCCCAGAATCTTCTTATCGGTACCCTGGCAGGTTCCGCCACACTGGGTCTTCTCATTCCCCCATCAATTATTCTCATCGTTTATGGGGTCGCCACGGAACAGTCCATCGCCCGGCTTTTCATCGGAGGGATACTTCCGGGACTCCTCCTGGTTGCTCTTTTCGTCGGCTATGTGGTGCTCTGGTCTCTGCTCCATCCCGGCCAGATTCCACGCGGTGAAGAATCACTCTCACTAATGGAAAAACTGAAACGGGCCAGGAGACTCATTCCGGTACTGCTCCTCATCGGTGGTGTGATCCTCTCTATCTATTCCGGAATAGCTTCACCGACAGATGCCGCTGCAGTTGGAGTTGTCTTGTCCTTACTGCTGTCCAAATACACCGGCACCCTGACCTGGCAGACCTTTCTGGAAGGACTGATGGGTGCGACCAAAACTTCATGCATGATAGCCTTTATCCTGGCAGGCGCCGCCTTCCTCACTGTTGCCATGGGCTTCACCGGCATCCCGAAGATGCTCGCCACCTGGATCACCACCATGGAGTTGTCGCCCTTTGCCCTGCTTGGTGCCCTTACTGTCTTCTTTATTGTTCTCGGCTGCTTTCTCGATGGTATTTCGGTGGTGGTGCTGACCACTTCGGTAATTATGCCGATGGTGGAGCAGGCGGGCATCGACCCGCTCTGGTTTGGAATTTTCGTGGTTATCGTGGTTGAGATGTCGCAGATCACCCCGCCGGTGGGGTTTAACCTCTTTGTGATCCAGGGGCTTACCGGACTGAATATTCTCCGGGTTGCCTATGCGGCAATCCCGTTCTTTCTCCTCCTCCTTCTTGCCCTGCTGCTGATCGTTATCTTTCCTGAGATAGTCACCGTCCTCCCCAATATGATGGGCAACTGACGCTGCAACGTTTTCCTTGGCTATAAAGAGGTATCAACCCCGGCGTGGTCAAATAGAAATGCAGTTTTCCATCGCTACAATGATGCCGCCGCTCGCGAGGCCTGATCGTAGAGTCCGGAAAGCAGGCGCAGCATCGAGGCAGCCTCACTGACATCTTCTCCGTCCTGCTCCAGATTCCGGTAAACCGAGGTAAGGCAGCGCTCTCTGATAGTGCGATATTTTTTGCAGGCAGCGGTTCCTGCCTCCGTAGTCGTATAAAATATTTCCTTGCCTCTTTTTTCTTTCTGCACAAGATCGAGTTTGACCAGTTTTTTCAATGAGTAATTCACCGTATGGTGGTCTTCAATATGAAGAACAAAGCAGATATCGACCAACCGCTTCTCCCGGTTGCGGTGCTTGACATTGTGCAGGACAAGAATATCCAGCGGGCTGAAGTCTCTATAACCCGCAGCGGTCATACAGCGTATCATCCACCGGGAAAATGCATTATGCGCAATGATCATTCCGTATTCAAATTCACTGAGATGCCAGCTATCCGGCGATGTAAGATGTTCCGAGGAAACGATAGGCACTACCTGTGGCGGAGTTTCCGGCGTATTGGTCATTGTCTGATTCTCTCCGAGTGATTTATGATCGCAGTATTTCCAGTTATAACAACAAAAATACCACTCCAAGATGGAAAAACCAGTAGAAAAGAGCCCGTAATAGAGAAAAAACCCCGATATTTTGTTGATGTTGTGAATATAAAAAGAGT
>JAZBNU010000110.1:0-7419 GCA_036350815.1 Desulfopila sp. | reverse complement strand
GGATGGAATCTACAGTCAATCAACGGCCTATCGCTGTTTTGGGCGAATCTACGGCCAGGGCGTTATGGAACCTGCCGTTGCTTTTCAAACTGCAATCTGCCTTGCCGTGCTCGATACATTTTCCAGAAAATATCCTGACCACATCAAAATCTCGGAAGAGGGCCTCCCGGATAATGTCGGCAAATGCATGGCGACACTGGTTGATATCAATGGGCACTGTGTTGCCGTAATGGCTGTGATCAATGCCACCTATGGAGGGATTGGTCCTGTTGAAGATCTGGAGGGGAATATTTATCTGGCCGGCAAAGGGTCTTTAATGAAGGAATTCAGACTCGACCGGATCCCGACCATTATTATTGAGGGAAAGGCGTATATTCCCACCTTCAGCTCCACATTGCCTCAGAACTCTTTCTGGATCAGATTCAACGAAGAATTCGACAACCCTGCAGTTGGTGATGCATTGATTAAAGCAGCTGCCCGCTGCGGCATAACAAGTCTCAATTCCAATACTGCTTATCCAAGGTATACAGGAGAGATGCGGCAAACCACTGTGGCATTGGGTCAAAAAATAATAGAAATCGGCAGGAAGATACAAGTATCAACACTCTCGCGGGAAAAAGCCGCTTTAATTGCTGAACTGGCCCTTCTGATCAGCCAGGATGCTGGCGGAATAACTTATATGTCTGATGATGTGCATGAAATTGCAGCAGGAGGCGGCCTGGTCCCCGGCCTGGCTGCTGTTCTTTCCATTGCTGTATCTGAGGAATACATGGGAAAAAACCCCATCCCCGAAATTACCCCTGATGATATTGAGGGCTACCTGCAAATACTCATTCAAGCCATCGACTTCATGGCCTGCGACACTCAATCGCTGGCGAAATATATCAAGCGAAAAGATCAGTTTGATGCAAATATATTGGGCAAATTGATTCAGGGTGGTGTACAAGTACCAGTATAAATGTAGCGGAAATAGAAGAACAAGCTTTCCCTGTTACAGGTTGTAGAAATCAATCAAGAAAACCATATTGTTCAAGCCAGGGCTCTGACTGGTCCATTCACTGCAAAATGGGCCTGTTGATACCCCAACAGGAAAAGTACGAGAAATAAATGATTTTTGAGGAACTGGGCACGGACCGGCTTCATACTACAGACCAACTCTCCCATGGTTTGGGCATATTACCAGCCCAGGACCTTTTCAGCCAATGAATGAGTTCAAAAAACAAACCTACAGCGAACAGGTAGCAGATTACATAAGAGGTTTGATCCTGAACGGGGAACTGGCTCCGGGATCGGCCGTGGAAGAGGCAGCAATTGCGAAAGAACTCTCTATCAGTCGTGCTCCTGTGCGAGAGGCAATGCAGGTTTTGGTCCGCGAAGGGCTGATCGAAGCACACCCTCAAAAAAGAAAACATGTCAAGGAACTGACAGCAAAACAGATTAAAAACAGCTATTTTGCCGGCGGTGTCCTGGAAGCCGCCTCTGTCGCCAATGTTCTGGACCGGTATACAAAAGAAGACATCGCAAAGCTAAAGAAAATAGTCAGGGAGATGGAGAAAATCACGAGAAACAATGGCTCTATTTCCGACCTGGTCCCCCTGGATACTGAGTTCCATGACATACTATTTTCACGCATAGATAACGGTCTGGTTGTTGAGCTGTGCAAAAGATCATGCCAAGGAATTTCAAAATTTCTCCTCTATAGACACTGGGTCAGGATATATACTCCCCAGGAAGTTGTCGAGAGACACAAAAGCATCATCGAAGCACTAAAAACCAAAGATCCCGACACCGTTGAGCGGGTTCTCAGAGAGCATTATTTTTCTTCTGGAGAGCGGATGGCAAAATATGGCATCGATGCCGAAAGTTGATCCATAACTTGATTGTCACAAGTGAAATACCGCAGACCTTGAGATCATTGTAGTTATTCCGAAGTATTCTGCAGATCATCCTTTCCGCCAAAAGCGCAGGAACCTGTATCATTAATGATCTTTATGCCAATGACACACCGTCCATATTAAGGGCTTCTCTTGACGCGGGGCTTGGTGGCCGAAGCCCCGCCTACTCAGTTGCGATTTCCGCTGGAACAACGAACCGGAATACCATTGGTCCAAGATCTTTGCTCCTGATATTTCTGCGATGTCGACGGCTGCAGTATAGTGTCAACGCCCTGAATTCCCGCCGCCTCCGCCGTTTCCGCCGCCATTGCCTCCGCTGCCGCCGGAGGATTCACCCCCACCATTTCCGCCAGTTCCGCCACCACTTTCGGAACCGGAACCTGCTCCTCCGCCATTATCAGCATTGCCGCCCCCACTGCCCCCCGTTTCTCCTCCATTGCCGCCGCCTGCTTCACTGCCGCCGCCCGCTTCACTGCCACCGCTGTTATCCCCACCACCACTATCTGGGTTGCCACCAGGCTCACCGCCACCTGTATCTGGAGAGTTGCCGCCATGACCGACAGTTCCTCGACCGTTGGCATTTCTTTCCATGTGCGCTAGTGAAATACCGTTTTCAAGAGCATTCCGTATTCTGGCAGCAACCTGGGCAGGATCTTCCTGCAAGCTTAATCGAAGATTATTTCTCAAAGCCTGCATGGCCTGGGCATTTTCCCCGTTTCTAAGGGCAGCCCCCACTACGGAAGCAGCAGTCCCTGAAGGAACTCCCTGACGAACCATTTCCCTTGTTGTCATCATAGTCTGCAATGCAAGTGACTGGTGTTCATTATTTTTATTCGCCTGGCGAGTTCTGGTCTGCAGTTCGGTCTGTATTCTGTCAACATCGCGGAGATTCATTCCAGCTGCCATGCAATCAACAACAGTCTCTTTGAGTGAGAGGTTCTCTTCCTGCTTAAGGCCTGTTGCAAACTGGTGGGCATACTCCTCCCTGTTCCTGATTTTCTCAAGAGCCTGGGCGATTCGCCCGGCGTCAACACCCTTTGAAACGCCTTCATTTATCTTATTCTCCAAAGACTCCGCAAAGCGGGTATTCTCTTTTCTTTCTCTGACCATCTCTGCTATCCGGCTTTTCTGTTCCACTGTCAAACCGGCCTTCTCAGCAGAAGCAGACAAGGACGCTGCCAATTGCTGTGAATAGCCAAGCGCTGTCATTTCGCTCTCGATCAATGAAGCAGCTTTTGTGTTGCCTGTTGTGAAAACCAATAATCCCATGAAGCAGAGGAGAGATACAGCGCGTCGTACTATCATTTTTGACTCCTTTTTTCTTTGCCGTAATTCAATCTTTTTCACAAAGGAAGTGATTTCATTATGGCTGATAAATACAGTTCTTATTCCCAAAATCATCATATTCCATATAGTTGCAGGATGGCAGATACAACGTACCGTCGACGACATAGAAATAACTAAACTCCTGGTTTGTTAGATTGTTCATGCGCCAGACATCTTCGGAGTTCCGCTCAAGCTCATGTACCGTATACCCGTCCAGGGATGAGGCAAATGATACTTCATGAGCATCTGGGTGGTGCAGAAATATTTCCAGTGAAGAATCATGTGTTTGAAAAAAATGAGCAGGAGCGGAGCACCCAAACAACAGAAGAACAATACAGATATTAAGAAACCGGAACATTTTGTTCACCTAGCTGAATTACTGAATTTTCTCCGCCAAAATCATCCTTTTCTCTAGCTGGAATTGTGGGATCTGCGATCATCTCGCCGTCACCGACCATATAGCTGTATTTATGTTCACCTTCAGGTATACTGAGAGTGAGGTTCCAGTACCCACTGCTCCCGACTTTTTGCATTGGAACCGGTTTCCAGTTGGTAAATGTTCCAATTATGTTGAGCTCCTCCTCTGTTGGAAAGTAGAGAACGAAACGATGATCTTCCAAAGCAACCGTATTTAAAGCAACAGGATTCACGGGAAATAATTTCAGCCCGGCTACGAGTATAAAACAGGCCAGCAATGCGGTCACCACACCTGCCGACCACCATCGCTTTACCAGAAAGCCCAAAAATGATGGTGTCGTATAGTCATTCGGCACCTGAGAAAAACTGTGAACATCTCTCAATTCCACCTCTTGCTCAAGCAAAGCAATAGTTTCTCTATAGTAGGAGTTGTCTGTATGAATATTTTCCACAAATTCGATTTTTTCCTGAAGTTTCAACTCATCATCAATATAGAGTGAAATGAGATATTCATTCATGCTCTGTATCCTTTAAGATCAAACGTATTTTTTTCCTGGCCCGGTGCACCGTCACCTTTACCAGTGATTCACTACATCCCCGAATTTTTGCAATATTGCTGTATTTCAAATTACCGTTAAGCACAAGTGCAAGAATATCCTGTTCGTCATCACTTAATTGTTCTATGGCTGCCAGGAGATTGCGATGCTGCTCTTCTGCTATGTATTTGTCCTCCTGGCCTGCTTCATCACTCTTCGTCAACTCTGCTCGAAAAGCCTCTTTGCTCTTGATGAAACTATTGGCTTTACGCACGTGATCATAAAACAGATTTCTCCCCACAGTGAAAAGCAGTGCAGAATTTGAGCCGCTGCTGCCATATCGCTCCAGGCACCGAGCAAATGACTCCTGTACAAGATCTGCAGTCAAGTGGACGTTGCCTGATTTACGAAGAAGATACGCATAAAGCTTATCGACATTTTCTATATAGAGCTGACGAAATCTATTCATTCTGTAATCATAACGCAGCCTGGAGGAAAACGTTACAAAACAGAGGGGAAAAATCTTCCTTATCATCATTGCTAAGCTCTTGCCTGGCTAGAAAGTTTGACAAATAAAAGCAATTAATCTTAATAATTTCGGGCTACAAGAGAAATGTTTTCGGGTAAAGAACCGGGTTATAATTTGTACTCTGCAAAAGAGATTGGCAGCAGCAGCTTTTTCACCCTTCGGGTGGCTCAAGAAACCACCGGTATTTGCAAAAGTTACTAACAAATGATATGGTTATTCCAGATAGAAAACGGGCGGAGAGCGGAAGCGCAAAGGTGCCCTTGCAAGATGTTACCCTCACCATACAGCAGATTGCAAAGATTAGGAACGCGACAGTACTTTAAAGCTCATTATCTCAGTTGGAGGATGCAATGATGCAGAAAAAGTTTGTTATCTATGTTCTTTTTCTCTCTATCCTGATGCCGTTCAGCGCCTTTTCCGCCGCCAGGGTGGTGGTCATCCCTCTGGGAAGCGGGTTGGCTTTTGAGCCCTACGCGCCACTTGCAGCTTCCAGCCCTTCGGTTGACAATTATACGGTTACTACACTTAGCGTGACCGACAATACAACAGGATTGATCTGGGAGAAGAATGCTTCCACTATTACTATGTCGCAGGAGTCTGCCTGGAGTTATTGCCAGAGCAGAACAACGGGAGGATGGCATACCTGGCGCCTTCCCAGTATCGATGAACTGCAGAGCCTGTTGTATGTCGCAACATATGCCCCTGCAATTAACTCTTTCATATTTCCTGGAACCTTGCCGGAAGGCCACTGGTCGGCGACCACCTTTGCCGGTGATGTCGACCGGGCATGGTATCTTCACTTCAATAGTGGTGGTATTTATCACAACGACAAAACCACATTTCACCGAGCTCGCTGTGTCAGAGGGCAGGCCGCATTGCACAACAAAGTGAAGGACAATGGCAACGGCACGGTTTTTGATCTGTCAACCGGCCTGACCTGGCAAGAGCAGGATGATGGGAATAAACGTCACCACAGTGATGCGGATACATATTGTCAGGAACTTGTTCTTGGCGGGAAAAGTGATTGGAGACTACCATACATTAAAGAACTCCAATCGATCGTCGACTACAGAACTTCTAGTCCAGCAATAGATCTCCTCTCCTTTCCGGCCACGCAATCCGGGCGCTACTGGTCCAGCGATGATGACAGCCATTGGCCATTATATACGTGGATTGTCGACTTCGATACAGGCGCGGTCTGGAGTTCTGAAAGTACAAACGCTTCATACGCCAAACAATATGTACGGTGTGTTCGATGAGGGACAAAACAGGTGATGAGACTCCAAATCCATCTCCGAGGAAGGGGATCATTTTGCTTTTCGATATGGAAAACACGACCTAGGCTGGTTCTAACAAAAAAAAAAGCAGACAAGAAAACGAATCCTGATTACCCCTGAAACTCAGCATCGTAATATTAAGGATTATGCGTAATCAAAAAAAGAATTGATCCGCTGTTCTCTCATCTTTCTATAATTATAGGATAGACACCGCAATATCTGTCCTTACCACCCCCGCCATTACTGCGTCAACAGTCGATGGCTGAGCTTTCCCAACAGCTTGCGGTCAAAGAAAAAGAATCTGCGCAGGATTTTGAGGATGGAGAAGACATGCTGACGGTGGGGAACAGGATAGAGTGCTGTTTCCTTGAGATGATGGCCGAACTGAACCTCCTTCTTGGCATGGCAGGAGGGACAGGTAATCGAAGACTCCGAAACCGTCTCCCTCGACAAGAAAGGCGGGAGCGTGTAATCCAAGGCTTCGTGGTATACAGAAAGAACTTCTGGTAATCAAATAAAGAGGAAAACTGATAGAAAAATTAGAGAAAAACAGAGATAATTTATGTAGTGACGAATCTGTGGCGATTGCTTTCGGTTGATTACATCCGTTTAAGACGGACCAGAATATCTAGCACCCATGAGAAAGACACCTATCCAGCATGCACGAGGCGCCAGGAACAGGTTGAGAAAGCGGGTAAAGTCGTCTGGGGTTTTTCTGGAAGGGAAGGTCCTGGATCTATGCTGCGGCAAGGTTTCCATTGGATCAATTTATGCTCCAAAAAATGTTGTCTGCTATGACTACAACATGTGTCATTTAGAGGCCCTTGATTATAGGGGCATATCCGTTGTCAAAGGGGACATTAACGATCCATTTTTTCCATTTAAGGATAATTCCTTTGATTATTCCTTTGGCTCGGGACTTCCGACTATCTGGTACAGGACGAGAAAAGAAGAGAGGAAAAGATCATTGACCCAGCTGCAGGAGAAGATAAAAAAGCAAAGATATGTAAAAAGAGTTATCAGCGAATTTATTCGTGTCACACAAAAGGATGCCATTATTCACTCAACTTTTTTCTTTCGTAATTTTCCTGAGATATATTTTGAACGGGTAAAAAAAGAAGTTGGAAATTATCTCATTGTACTGGATTGCAGTGAACAGTCCAGCTGTTGACACATGAAATCAGGCTTCAAGGGCTGAAAGTGTGCTGGGCCGCAGGCAGGGTAGCGAGCAGTTTAATACACCCGCCCCTCAAGCAGGAGCTCGTTGCATGAGGAATAATTTCGATCACCACCTGAAACAGGTAACATTATAACAATAAAAGAAAACCTGATTACCCCTGAAACTCAGCATCGTGATTTTAAGGGGGCAGGGTCGCTCTTTTCTCGGGTGTCTGCAGCCAGGACGGCTGCAGTCAAGCCCCCATGGAAGGGTTTATGGC
>JAZBNU010000109.1:0-3026 GCA_036350815.1 Desulfopila sp. | reverse complement strand
GCCATAAACCCTTCCATGGGGGCTTGACTGCAGCCGTCCTGGCTGCAGACACCCGAGAAAAGAGCGACCCTGCCCCCTTAAAATCACGATGCTGAGTTTCAGGGGTAATCAGGTTTTTTTTTGAAAAACCTGCTCCATCCAGGCAGTGCATCAGAAAGGCAAGCTGGAATCAGCCGGGCGGAGACTTTTGCCGAGCACTGCCATCCCGACCTTCCTGGCGAATAGATTCACCCAGTTCGTCAATCCAGGTTCTTTCGGAAAGTTTAACCCCGCTGCGGTAGGCAGCCCTGCCAATGAGGTGAGCGGCAACAGGTGTGGTAAGCAGCAACAGCAATATGATGGTGCCGGCCCGAAGAGAAATGCCGAGCTGCTGATAAAATACCGCTTCGGCAACAATCAGAAGCCCGACACCCAGAGTGCCCGCTTTGGTGGCAGCATGCATACGGGTCAGAGGGTCGGGAAGGCGAATAATCCCCAGAGCAGCCATCAGGCAGAGAAAGGAGCCGAGCAAAAGTAATATTCCGGATATAGTCTCAGTCATTCTTCCTACTCCCTTGAGCTGCCCTGTTCTTATTTCGCCCCGCCCGCTGGACAAAACGAGCCAGGGCTATGGTGCCGAGAAAAGCGATACAGGCATAGGCGATGGCTACATCCAGGTAGGTACTCTCCCCTGTATGAAGAGAAAGAGCCACCAGAAACGCAACCACCAGCAGGGAAAGAAGGTCCATGGCAATGACCCGGTCGGCAGCCGAAGGGCCGAGAACAAGACGCCATAACGTCAGCGCCATTCCGGCAAGCAGGAGAAACATGGCTATCTGCCCGCTGTAGTGTAAAAACTCAACACCGCTGATCATGTCCGCATAACCTCCAGTACCCTGCGCTCCAAACCGTTTTTTATCTCCTGGCGAGTCTTTTCCGGATCTTCCAGGAACATGATGTGCACATACAGTATTTTGCGGTCCCTGGACAGATCCACACTGAGCGAGCCGGGGGTGAGGGACAGCAGATTGGCGACAATAAAGATCTCGAGATCGGAACGGGCTGACAACGGCACCCCGACAATCCCGGGACGATTAATGTGTCCAGGGGTCATGATGTCCCACAATACCTTGAAGTTGGAAAGTACCAGCTCTATCAGGAAAAAGCCGATAAGGTTGATGGTTTTCGGCAGTTTACGGAAGTAACGTGTATCTTTATAAAGCGGCTGAGAAAGCCAGAGGGCAACATACCCGAGGAAAAAGCCGGCAAAAAAGGCGGCAATGGTACCGCTTCCCAAAAGGGTGGTAAAGACCGCAGCAAATACGATATTCAGAATAAACAAGCTCATAAACCGCCTCCCAGAACCGCACTGACATACTCCTGCTGGTGCAAAAGCTGTTCCGCCGCAAAAAGAGCAAACTGAATAACCGGCTCCATGAAAATTCCCATCAGTACTGTTGCCGCAGCCAATGCCACCACCGGGGACAGCATCCACCAGGAAAGCCGCTTTCCGGAAACAGGCGCCCCTTCAGTGTCCGGCTCAGGCTTCCAAAAGACTTCCGCCCATATCTTAATCATGGAGAAAACGGTCAGCAACCCAACCACCGCCGAGAGCAAGGCCAGCCCGTAGTGCTCTTCCTGCAGAGCGGCCATAATAATCAGGAGCTTTGCCCAAAAACCCGAGAGAGGCGGAAAACCGGCCAGAGCAAAGGCAGGAACAAGAAACACCACGGAGAGCAGACCATAGCGGTACATGCCCCCGATTCTAGGAAGATGCAGCGTCCCCCCCACCTCCCTGATCAGACCGCTGACCAGGAAAAGGTTGGCCTTGACGATAATATGGTGGATCAGGTAGACGATGGCACCGGCGAGAGCAAGAGGTGTCAGAATGGCAAGTCCCAGAGCCATATAGCCCACCTGACTGATGATGTGAAAAGAGAGAATCCGGCGCACTTCCACCTGGGAAGCGGCACCGATGACCCCGAAAAGCATGGTCAGGGCGGCAACCGCCATCAAGGTGGTATGGGTTATGTCAACTCTCGTAACAAAAACCAGAGTGAACAGACGAATAAGGGCATAAATCCCCACCTTGGTGAGCATCCCGGAAAAATAGGCCGACACCGAAACAGGCAAAGTATGATAGGAAGCGGGAAGCCAGAAGAACAGTGGAAAAAGAGCCGCTTTGATGGCAAAAGCGCTCAAAAGCAGCATGGCCGCACCAGTCAGCAGCGCAGTATTTTCCACCAGTGCGATTTTACCGTGCAGGTCGGCCATATTCAATGTACCGGTGAGACCGTAAATCAGAGCAATAGCGGTAATAAAAAACAGGGTGGAAATGAGGTTGATGGTAACATACTTGACCGCACCGGTTAGCTGGCAGGGGCGGTGTCCCATAACCAGCAGGCCAAAGGAGGCCATGAGCATCACCTCGAACCAGACATAAAGATTGAACAGATCACCGGTGAGAAAGGCGCCGCAGATGGCGGCTGTCAGCATGCACAGCAAAGGATGAAAACCGGTGCGAACCATCTCGCTGTCTATATCCCTTCTGGAATAGACTGTTACCGCGCAATGTATCACTCCGGTGATCAGAACCATGACACTGCTGAGGTAGTCCCCCACCAGGCAGATACCAAAAGGTGCCGGCCACCCTCCAACCCAGAGTACAACGATCTTTTGATCAAGCACTGTAAGAAAAAGCACCAGCGCGGCCGCCAGATGACATATAGCCCCAACAAGGGCCAAGCTATGAGCAATCCTCTCCCATCGCCTCAGAAAGACAGAAAGTATAGCCACCGTCAAAGGCACCAGAACAGGGAGAACCAACTCTATACTCATGGCCCGCCATCCTTTTCCATGCGGCCAATGTCCTGCTGCGTTCTGATAAACGGCTCAGGACAGGAATCATCCTCACGCCACTCTTCCAGAAAAGGACCTTCATCACTGTCAAGAGTTCCGGCATAGGCATAGGCTCGGTACAGCAGTCTCAGCAGGAAAGTGACCATGGCGAAACCAATCACAATCGCGGTGAGGATCAAGGCCTGAGG
>JAZBNU010000108.1:0-4143 GCA_036350815.1 Desulfopila sp. | reverse complement strand
TATTCAGGTAATTCCGTATTTCCACTTTTGCCCCCATTGAAAGGTTGTGCCTGCAGTTTGCCCTCTTTTTGCAACAGTATTTCCACCTTAGCTTTGGCCTCCTGCAGCCTGGCGTTACAGTAATCCGCCAGTTGTATTCCTTCATCGAACTTTTTGAGGCTGTTTTCCAGGCTCAGGTCGCCTTCTTCCAGTTCTCTGGTTATTTCTTCCAGTCGGGCAAGAGCTGATTCAAATGTTTTTTTAGCCATTGTGTTTGTTTTGCATAGAGGTTTCCCGGGGAAACGGAGTTGGGCCTTATCCATAGTGTTCATTGATCCTGGAATATATTACACTATACGGCAACCTTGCAAGTGTTCTATACATATAGTACGCATTAATCAAATATGCTGTTCTGGGGCGGTGTTTTTTTACTGTTGCAA
The DNA here is from genome assembly GCA_036350815.1 of Desulfopila sp. Lineage (GTDB taxonomy): Bacteria > Desulfobacterota > Desulfobulbia > Desulfobulbales > Desulfocapsaceae > Desulfopila_A. The sequence continues at coordinate 3,724 of JAZBNU010000108.1, read as the reverse complement.
TTTTCACTTTACAGGTGCAGATGAAACGACATTTTGAAGTATTCAGGCGTTGGCTTGCCGTGGAAAAAGGCTACTCTTCTCACACTGTTGAAGGATACATGCGGGATATTGTTGAGTTTGCATCTCATACAGGAGAAAATGTTTCAGCAGAATGTGTTTCCTCTGTGGAAATACGTTCGTTCGTCGTCAGTCTGCATGGGAAAAACAGCAGTGCTTCCGTGGCGCGTAAACTTTCGGCGTTGCGGACGTTTTTCAGATTCCTTCAACGGGAAAATATCATAATCGAGGATCCTATTGCCGGCATCAGCTCACCAAAGATCGGCAAGACCATACCAGTATTTCTGACGGTCGACGAGGTTTTTCAATTGCTTGAAGAACCTGGGAAACACGACCGTTTCATGCTGCGGGACAGAGCTATTCTGGAACTTCTCTACTCCACCGGAATCAGGGTGGCGGAACTTGTCTCACGTGATATTAGCGACCTTGATTTTACTACTGAAGTGCTTAGCGTGAGGGGCAAAGGAAGCAAGGAGCGGCTGGTTCCTGTAGGGCGACCTGCCCGGGAAGCGGTTTCTGCATGGCTGTTCCAGAGAGACCAATTGATGCAGGACCGGGCAAAGCGGGGGCGCGATGTTGAAAAAAGCGCCCTTTTTCTCAATGGGCAGGGGAGTCGGCTGACTGTCCGCAGTGTGGAACGGCTTGTTCGTTTCTATGGTGAAAGATCAGGGATAGCTCAGACCATAACGCCTCATGCGTTGCGACATTCGTTTGCCACCCATCTGCTTGAAATGGGAGCTGATCTGCGCTCCGTTCAGGAGTTGCTTGGACATTCCAGTTTGTCAAGTACGCAGAGATATACCCATTTGAATCTTGACCATCTCAATGAGGTCTATGACAAGGCACACCCACTTGCCGGCAAGGATCCGCGTTGAACCCGGTGGTGCCAAAAAAGAAAAAAGAGAGATTATGAAAGTACGAGCAACAACGATAATAACAGTCCGGCACAAAAATGAAGTTGCTGTTGCCGGTGACGGTCAGGTATCACTTGGCAATACCGTAATGAAGCATAATGCCAAAAAGGTAAGAAGGCTTTACCAGGGCAAGGTTATCACCGGTTTCGCCGGAGCAACTGCGGATGCCTTTACTCTGTTTGATAAGCTTGAGCAGAAACTCGAGCAATACAACGGTAATCTGATGCGTTCTGCTGTTGAGCTGGCCAAAGACTGGCGCATGGATAAGATGCTCAGGAGGCTTGAGGCCATGCTGATAGCAGTGGACAAAGAGCATTCTTTGCTGCTCACCGGTACGGGTGACGTAATAGAGCCTGACAGCGGAGTTCTGGCCATAGGGTCAGGAGGTCCGTATGCCCAGGCAGCGGCTCTGGCCCTGACACAGCACAGTCATCTCAGCGCAGAAGAAATATGCAGGGTATCCATGGATATTGCCGCTTCAATATGCGTTTTTACAAATAATTCAATAGTTGTCGAAAAAATATGAAGAACCCGCACTCCCTGACACCTCAGGAAATATTAGTTGAACTTGATAAATATATAGTCGGCCAGGCCGAGGCGAAGCGTTCTGTGGCAATTGCCCTCAGGAACAGGTGGCGAAGGCGTCAGGTTCCTTCTCCTTTGCGCGAGGAGATAGTACCTAAAAATATAATAATGATCGGACCCACCGGAGTTGGAAAAACCGAAATTGCCAGAAGGCTTGCTTCGCTGGCCCAGTCACCCTTCATGAAAATAGAGGCTTCAAAATTTACAGAAGTCGGCTATGTCGGCCGTGATGTCGAATCCATGATCAGAGATCTTGTGGAAATTGCCATTACCATGGTGAAGGATGAGGAGAAAAATAGATTGCGGGGTTTGGCTGAGGTGAATGCCGAGGACAAAATCCTCGACATCCTCCTACCGCCCAGACCACACAGCGGAAGCTATACTCAGGGGCCTGATAACCATCATTCCTTTACTCTGCAGCAAACAGAGAACCTGCCGAGCCGAGCCGATGAGGACACAGGGCGGTCCACCAGAGAAAAATTCCGTCAAATGCTGCGTGAGGGAAAGCTTGATGAGAGAGAGGTGGAACTTGCTCTGCAAGAATCGCATAGCCTGCCAATGGTTGAAATCATGACTACCGGCGGGATGGAGGATATGCAGTCCAATCTGCAGGATGCTTTCTCCAAGCTTTTTCCTAAAAAAACAAAAAACAGAAAACTGAAGGTTCCGGATGCTCTTGCGGCTTTGACAAAAGAGGAAATGGAGCGCCTTGTTGACATGGATAAGGTCAGGAAAGAAGCACTGAAGCGCACGGAAGAATCCGGTATCATTTTTCTTGACGAAATTGACAAGATAGCGTCACGAAACGGCGGAGGAGCCCAAGGTCCTGAAGTTTCCCGGGAAGGAGTACAGCGTGATCTGCTTCCCATCGTTGAAGGTTCAACTGTTTCCACCAAATACGGCATGGTAAAAACGGACCATATTCTCTTTATTGCCAGTGGTGCTTTTCACGTCAGTAAACCGTCGGACCTTATTCCTGAATTGCAGGGGCGCTTTCCCATTCGGGTTGAACTTCATTCTCTTGGGAAAGAAGAATTCGTCCGTATTCTGACGGAACCTGAAAATGCTTTGATAAAGCAGTATGTCGCGTTGATGAAAACTGAAGGTATTGATCTGGTTTTTGAAGAAAGTGCCATTGACGAAATTGCCGAGATTGCGGTTGCGGTCAATGAGAAAACCGAGGAGATAGGTGCCAGGAGACTACATACCGTGATGGAACGGGTATTGGATGAGCTTTCTTTTGATGCCACGGAGAGAGAAGAGGAACAGTTTGTCGTAACTGCAGAGTATGTTCGTAATCAACTTGATGATATTGTGAAGGATCATGATTTGAGCAGGTTTATTTTGTAATAGTATAATGAAAGTATACGATCCTGAATTGTTATATTGCCCCAGATGCGGGGATGAATATAGACCGGAAATAGTCCTGTGCGCCGCCTGCGGTTTGAAGTTGCTTCGCGGCGCAGATATTATTGCTGCAGGTATTTCCGGAGACGCAGACCCGGGGGATGGTGCTGTCATTACAGAGAACGATGAACTGATAGCTCTACAGCGGGGTTCCGTTCTTGATATGAAGCAGTTGAAAAATGTTCTGGAAAGGGCTGCTGTTCCTGCCGTTCTGGTGAAGGACCACAGCTGCAGAAGCGGTTGCTGTGGTCCGGAAGTGGTTCTTCACGTCCGGGTACAGGATGAAAAGAGAGCAGTAATGCTTCTGATTAAAGAATTTGAAAGGACAACTGCGCTGGATGATTATGCTGTGGGTACAGCAGAAGCTGTCTTTGACCAGAGCTTTTCGCGGGTAATCTGCCCGGCCTGTAACTGCGAATTTACACCGGACGGGCCGAGCTGTCCGGACTGCGGCCTCTGTTTTCTATGAAACCGTTGAATATCCAGAACCTTGCATCCGATAACACAATTTTTCTCTTTTGACATGTTCACGGCATCTCAGGAACGGGTGTTCATGCGAAAGAGAAGAAAGTGGAATACGCGAGAATCTCAGATCATTCTGGCCTGGGTGACGCCGCAGGGCCTGTTCAATAGAAATCCGGCTTATCCTCCGTTTCTGCCGTTTTTTCCATTTTTCCCGTTCCACTTCTTTTTGCCCTGGATTTCCACCGGCCTTTTTCGATAGTGCAGCGCCTGGTATCCCAAGAGCTGCTCGACTTCAT
>JAZBNU010000107.1:0-4020 GCA_036350815.1 Desulfopila sp. | reverse complement strand
GATATTCCAATATGTTCAAGCAGGATACTTTCATAAGAAAACCATACACAATGTTCACCGAAGGCCAGCCGATCTTACCGTGCCCGGAGTCTCACTTCGTTCGCTTACCTGCAGCGTTGCCGAATCAAGGTGCATAGACAACCATAGCCCCTTGCTTCGCGCCTCGCGTCCACGGCAACCTCGGCTGGTGAGAAATCCGGGGTAGACATAATGTTGACAGTATCACCGTCGAAAGGCCAGGGCTTCCGACGGTGAGAGGTTTTTTTGTAAGAATTGTGTGCGAAAGCCTGTGTCTCAAGAAGAGAGAATCCTCAAGGCGCTTTCGTTATTTGCATCAGTAATATAGGTAATACCGGTCTCTTGAGCAGTTTCTCTGTTAGCGGCAAAAATGTCGGCGCGCTGCAGCTGATCTATTTTGAATTTCCGAGCCCCTGCCAGCAACTGCTGGATTCCGCAGCCGAGCTTGTCGGCCATGGTCCACATGGCTATGGCGCCATAGGGGATGTTTTTCATTTCCTCCTTTCCCACCTTTTTCTGCACATCAAAGTACGAGGCGAAAATCTTTTCGGGAGTGGTACCTAGAGAGGCGATTGATTTGGGCAAGGTCTCCCAGTTGCCATGCACCGCTGCCCGTCTCTCCGGGTGAAGCGCCCCTTCTATGTTGGAGCCGAGAAAGCCTGGAATCATGATTCCTCTCCCCATGCAGATCAGCTTGACGTAGGGAGAACCAAGGGCAAGTCCTTTAAAAATACTGTCTTCCAGAGCAAAACCGCCGGCAAAGGAAAGATCGACTACCTTCTGGCCCTTTGTGGTGAGGAAGTTCGCGTATTCATAGGCTTTTGCATGAAGGTTAATGGAGGGAACACCCCAGCTTTGCATCATGTTCCAGGGACTCATGCCGGTGCCCCCGCCGGAGCCGTCTATAGTGAGAAGGTCCAGTGTGGCATCGGAGGCGAATTTGATTGCCATGGCCAGTTCCTCCATGCCATAGTAGCCTGTTTTTAGAGAAATTCTAGAAAAACCGAGTTTCCTGAGATATTCAACTGAGCGCATAAAATCATCGCGAACCATTTCGACGCTGTTCAAATTAGTACCGCCAAGCCTGCTGTGCCTCGCGAAAGAGGTGATAGCACCCTGGGCAAACGCCTCTCGTACCTCAGGCAGGGCTGGGTCGGGGTCGACGACATAGCCACGTTCCCGGAGAAAAATGGCGTAATCAAGGCTTGAGACCTGGATTTCTCCGCCTATATTTTTAGCTCCCTGCCCCCATTTGAGTTCGATTATGCATTTGTCGCCGTATTTTTCTGCAATATATTCGGCCACTCCATTTCTGGTGTCTTCAACGTTCATCTGCACAATAACAGCACCATAGCCGTCATAATAGCGCAAATAGGTATCGATTCTGCGGTCTAGTTCGGGAGCGCTGAGAATTTTACCACCGCTGAGGGTTGACTCCTGGTCGACACCGACAACATTTTCTCCAATGACGATGGGAATGCCCGTGAGCGCGCAGCCTATGGCAAATGAATCCCAGTATTTAGCGGCGATAAATGTCGAACCCAGAGCACCGGTCATCAGAGGCAGCCTGGTTTTGGTCTTGATGCTGCTGCCGAATTCGGTTGTGAGGTCGACGTTGGGGAAGATGCAGTCATCTGCGTTATTGGTCATATTTCCGGTAAGACCGGTAGAACCATAGGCATATCCTTGAATCCTGAGAGAGTTGTAGGAGACTCCGACATGGGTATGGTTGTTGGCTCCGGCAGTAACCAGACCAAAATCACGGGGATAAAGCAGTTTACGCCCTTCTATGCATGACTTCCAGGTTTCACATCTACCCATGCAGTCGGCCCTGCATAGAGTGCATAATCCAGATTCCGCGGGGTTCCCCCTGTTTACCGTGCCGAGGACATCATTACTTTTTTCAAATCGCATACAGCAACCTCCTTTCGAATGGCTGAAAGAGTTCCAGGGGACAGATCCGCTAGGAAGTGCTGGCGCAGAAAAAAAAACATCTGTCCCCTAAAAGAGAAACAGACGTCTTTGTCTGAAATCGAGTTTGCCGCACGCCATTGTGCAGCTGTTAATTAATCAGGAAATTTTTAGTCGTACTGAATGTTGTTGTCAATAGAAAAATTCAATGTGCTGTTGTTCTCGCCACCCGGCACAATGAAGATGTCCAAATTAATACCATTTATTACGGTATTTTCTTTGAAATCCGGGCTAGAGTTCATCAGCAAGAAGAACGGCCTCGGCAATTTCAACCATGGATTTACGGGCGTCCATGCTTCGTTTCTGGATCCAGCGATAGGCTTCCTCGCCATTGAGGTTTCGTCTTGTCATCAAGACTTCTTTTGCTTTTTCGATTATCTTACGCGATTGCAGTTCCTCTTCAATAATTCTGGTTTTTATAATGAGATCGGTGTTGGAAATTGCTACGGCAGCCTGATTCGCAACTGCTGTCAGCATGTTGATGTCGGTTGATGAAAAGACGTGCGGTTTTGCCGTAAAACAGTTCAGCACGCCGATGACCTTATTCTCCTTCCCTTGAAGCGGAACGCCGACCATGGAGACAAGGCCCAGTTTTTTCGCCATTTCCTTTTCTTTAAAAAGGTCGTACGTCAGGACATCATCAATTACGAGAGGCTTCCGTGTTGATATGACATGACCGACGACACCTTCGTGGAGCAGTAGTTCTCTGTCCTTGACGTAGTCTGGCTCAAAGGATTGTGTGGCTTTGAGGCGAATAACGGCAGGATCCTGGTTCTCATCGATCAGCCAGAGGGAGCATATTTCGACACCAGTCACTCTGGCCGTGACCATAACTATCAGCTTGAAAAGGTCCTCCAGAAACAGCTCGGAGGTTATGGCCTGGCTTATGTCCGTCAGTGCCTTTATATAGCTGTCGTAGGTTTTCTGGTTTGATTTTTCCATTGATGGTGTGATTTTTTCCGAAATTACCGGATTTCTGGATTCTGTTGATTCAGCCAGGTGACTCCCTTTGCGGTGATGAGGTTGAATTGCAAGTCGGGATCCGTTTCGATCACTCCCATGCCTTCCATGCTTTTTAAAAGCTGGTGCAGTTCCTTGTGGTTGAGGTTCATCTCTCCGGCGATAGTAGAGGAGGGAACCAACTGTGGTTGGCCAGTTTGGAGGTTCTTGTAGAGAATGGTAAGGATATCAATCTTCTTGTTCAGAGTGGACATGTTTACCTCTCAGTGCTGTAATTGCAGATGTTTCTGAAGAAGAGCATGGCCACAGGAGTTTTTTCTTTTCTCTACGGCCATTGACGGACGGGTAATGTTTTTCCTGCGCCCAATCACATGATAGACATTTCGGGTATGTTGAAATACACAGCAAAGATAAATTATTTAAAATAAAAAATCACTGAAAAATAAATTATAAATGAATTACCTCTGCGCAGTATTGGATTGATTTCTAACCCCAACATTTCATGAAAAAGCAAATTGTTGTCATGTTTATAAAGAAAAATCAGATAATTAATGAAGATATTCTTTGGTTTGCGCGGGTATGGTTTGCACTTAGAAAAGCTGCCGGCAGGCTAACCTGTTTTTCACCCTTCGGGCGTGCCTGCTGAGCCCATACTCTTCGTTATCAAGGGTTTGCGGTAGATTATTACAGCTGCACCCTTGATGCCTCGATTATGAACTCAGCAAGCACGTGAAATATTGCGGCTAAGGAACCCACAGAAAATATTTCAAATAATTTCGAGTTACAAGAGAAAATTTTCGGGTAAAAAAAAGTGGTTACAAGGTGTAGAAATTCGGGCTAACCCGAATTTCTCATGAACATTGTGTCAATATTCTAAAATTAGATGATATTCCAATATGTTAAAGCAGTATATCTTCATAAGAAAACCATACACAATGTTCACCGAAGGCCAGCCGATCTTACCGCGCCTCGTATCCACGGCAACCTCGGCTGGTGAGAAATTCGGGCTAAGGCTCTCCTTCCGCACTTGTCAGGGTGTTTACCCCTTTTCGTTCCCGGTGGAGAATGAAG
>JAZBNU010000106.1:0-6416 GCA_036350815.1 Desulfopila sp. | reverse complement strand
GAGACTCTCCCCAGATGCCTCCCCATTTCTGTCGAGGAAAAACGATGGATTTCTCAGGTATCCGGCATTTCTGCCAGACTTCCCGGCTCATGGATGGACAGACCAGATCGCCATTGGAATTAATATATCCGATGTACCCAAAGACAGCGCCAAATCTCTCCAGTAATACATCAAGAAGATCATTAAATACCCTTTCTGCTGGAGCAGTGAGAAACAGTTTGGCTGTCTGCTCTCGAATCTGGAAATCACGATTAAGCTGGAGAAGCTCATTTTCAGCTTTTTTACGCTGGGTAATATTTATAGCGATCCCATCCCAGACAGTCTCTCCATCGGCCAGCCTCCGGGGAGTGGAAATAGCCCTTATCCACTGCATCCTCCCTTCCTTATGCTGTATACGATGCTCGACATCATACCTGCAGAACGTTTCCGCCGATCGAGCAATCGACTCCTGTACCCGAGAAGCATCATCGGGGGGTACCGCAGCAAAAACCTTGCTCGAATCAGCTGTAATTTCTGCTGCGCTCAAGCCGAAAAGCTCTTCACACTCTCCACCGATGAAGGTAAAACGCTGCTCCCCCGACGCAGAGAGGAGAAACTGGTACGTCGTTCCGGGAAGGTTGTTAACCAGCCCTTTATATTTCTGCTCATTTTCCTTCAGGATCTGCCTGTTAACCCTCTGGGAAAAACCAAGAGCCAGGTATGAGGCAAGCCGTTCAAGCACTGCAATATCACGAGGTGAAAAAACGGTCTTCCGTCGGTCATTCATCTGCAGCAGTCCTCTGCTCTTGTTTCCATCCCGCAGGGGAATCAAGGCAATCACCCTATACCCCTCTTTCTTACATGCTCTCTGCAGCGATACCGGCCTATCCGAGATGTTGTTTATCCAGAAACTTCCATTTTCACTGGAATCAGGTAAATCAGGACCAAGGCAGGCACTGGTGAATTGACCGCACAAACATTCAAGTTCTGCATATCCATTTTGACCGCTCCTGATTTCATCGCCATGCATAGAGGACCCCCGCCGGTTTGCAGTACTGATAAAGTCTGCGGGAAACCCTTTTGTTTCATAATACGGCACAGCACCACTCCGCTCCACTCGGATACCGACAGCCTCACAGCCAGACCATTCCTGAATAAGTTCCACAGCTTTGGAGGCAAGAGTCTGCATATCTGCATGCTCATGAAGAACCTGAAGCAATCTAAGCGTAACACGCTGCTCATCGGCCAGATAATGTCGATCAGTAATGTCTCTGCTATTGGCAATAACCCCGATAATGCGTTTCTCTCTGTCGCGACAGGGTACATACGAAACCTCCATATAACGCTGTCCCGATTCAGGATAATCGAACCATTCCTGATATGTGACCGCCTCACCCTGCAAACAACGGTCAAAACGCTCCTTGACGAATTTCTCGAAGGTCTCCCTGCCGAGATAATCTGCAACCGTCAGACCAATGATCGCTTCCCGACTGACACCTGACATTTTCTCATAGGCGTCATTGACCACAACGTAGCGATAGTTTTCATCAAGAAAGGCAATCCCGTCGCGTGTTGATGAAAGTATGTCCAGGAAAATACCCGACACTTCATAATCATAGCCTTGAGTCATTTTTTCCCTCGTTGAAAGAACAGGAGTAAGCCCATCAAGTCTCCATTTTTTCGAGCCTGTAGCGCAGGGTTGCTCTTGAAAGTCCAAGCATTCGTGCCGTTCGGGAAACATTTTGATTGCAGCTTGAATAGGCAAACTGGATACACTTAGTTTCCAGTTCCTCCAGTCCGACCCGGTAGTCTCGTACCAGAAGGGCAATGATCTGATCAATATTCATGGTCGAAAACGGCCGCTCGTAGGTCTCGTTCAAAACCACATGCCGCCTGGAAATCCGGTCACTTTTTGCTAGAATCATGGCCCGTTCCAACACATTTTTGAGTTCCCGGATATTGCCTTTCCAGGGATGGTTGTAAAGCATTTCCATAACCCTATCCGACAAAACAGGTTTTTTTCGCCCGAAAGCTTTACTGAATTTCTCAAGAAAATGATGCGTCAACAGAGGTATATCGTTACGTCGTTCCCGCAGAGGCGGAATGCGGATGGGAAAGACCGAGACCCGGTAATAGAGGTCCTCTCGAAACCGTTTTTCCGCCACCATTTTCTCAAGATCTTTATTGGTGGCGGTAATAATACGGACATCTGCCTGAATGGATTTATCACCACCCAGCCGTTCAAATTCATGGAACTCGAGAACCCGAAGGAATTTAGCCTGTACATCAAGCTCCATATCACCGATTTCATCAAGAAAGAGCGTGCCGCCCGAAGCCAGCTCAAATTTACCTTTTTTCCGTTGATGTGCTCCGGTGAAAGCTCCCCTCTCATATCCGAACAGTTCTGCCTCAAGAAGTGCTGACGGAATCGCAGCACAGTTTACCGGCAGAAACGGCCCTTTCGAACGTGGACTGTTAATATGGGTAGCCCTGCTGAGCAGTTCTTTACCGGTGCCGCTTTCCCCTGTTATCAATACAGTTGTATCTGTTTTTGAAACATCCCCGGCCATTCGCAGTATTTCGCACATTTCCTGGGAATTGCCGACAATATTGTTAAAATTGTACTTTCCTTCTATCTCTTGGCGCAGATACTGGATTTCAGTAGTCAGTTTGCTGATCTGCAAGGCCTTCTTTACACATGAGCGCAGCCTGTCTTCTTTAAAAGGCTTCGTGACATAGTCAAAGGCACCCTGACGTATGGCTGTGACTGCGTTATCTATTGAGCCGAAAGCGGTGATGATAATCACAGGAACTTCGGATCTGCTTTCCTTGATATGGTGCAGAACCTCCATACCATTCTTTTTAGGTAACTTCAAATCCGTTATGACCAGATGGATAGTCTCATTTTCGAAAATATCGATAGCTTCAGCACCGTCGGCCGCCTCGAATATCTTGATATCCATATCACTGAGGAGCATGATGATGACTTCACGCATCCTGGTTTCATCTTCGATGATTAATACATTCGTCAGCACTGCAATCCTCCTTGATTATGCAGGGAAATAGAACTGAAAGATGGTCCCTTTTCCTTCTGTACTTTTCACCCAGATATGACCACGGTGCAACTTGACAATCTGAGCGACGATGGAAAGGCCTAGACCAATACCATCATCACGCAAGCTTACAAAAGGATCCATGACTTTCTCTATTTTATCGGCAGGGATACCGCAACCACTATCTTCAATAGAGATGAGAAGCCATTCGCGCGGGGCGGAAAACGGGTCCTGCTGAGGCATCTCTGTATCTACAGCCTGCGCATGCCCCGGGCAGCTCTCCATTTTTACCCGGATGATAATGCGCCCACCCTCCGGCATGGCCTGCATAGCGTTAATACATATATTCCAAAACACCTGACGGATCTGATAGGGGTCCGCCTCCACCGGCAGGATATCCTCCTGGTACTCGCGGATAAACTGATAGCCGTCCTCAAGATAGCGCTCTTCCGTGGCAGACAGGGTTTCTTCCAGAAGCCGTATAACATCGATCTCGACAAAAGAAGGAGAGGCCGGCCGGGCAAAGGAAAGAAAAGCCTTCAAAGTATCGTCGAGACGCTCCACCTCATCTATGATGAATTTGGCAGCACGCTCCCGCATCTCCCAGGGCCTCTGCCTGTCGAGCACCACCTGTGCCGAACCTAAAATAACTCCCAGTGGATTTTTTATCTCATGCGCGATACCGGCGGTCATCTCACCCACGGCTGCCAGCTTTTCTTTTTCAGCAAGCTCCGCATAAGTTCCTTTCAGCTCAGCCAGACTCCTTCGCAGAGAGGAGGCCATACTGTTGAACGATCCGGCGAGATCACTGGCTATGTCAGGATCGGTTATCTCTACTTTATATTCCAGGTCGCCGCTGCTGATCCGATCAATGCCGCGCTGCAGGGTCTGTAACGGGCCTATCACGGTTCTGGCAAGAAGATAGCTCAGCAGGCTGGAAAGCAGGATAGCTGCAATTACCAGGGAGAAGGTTGTCTTTTTAATAAACTGGATTGTTTCATTATATTCGGAAAACGGCAGAGTTACGCCAACAGTCCAGTCTTTGCCGGGATAGTCGGCATAGGCAGTAAAATATTCTTTGTCGTTAAATGTCGTCAAACCGAAATTCGTTCTCTTTTGCGCCAGATTTTCCCGGCAGCGGCGGAGAAGTTCCATATACCTCTCATCCCATGGAAGTTGAACGATACCGGGGTGGGCAATGACATGGCCCTGCTTTTTTTCAAAAATATAGGCAAAACCCTCTTTGCCGATTTCAATACCATCAAGAAAACGGGAGAAAGCAGACAGATCAATATCAATGCCGCAGACTCCCAGAAGTTTGCGGTCCTGATTAAAGATCGGTACCGACACGGTAATTCCTGGCTTCCTGGTAGAGGCAAACAGATAGACATCAGTCCAATGAAGGTCCTCCGTTTCTACTGCACCTCTGAACCATGGGCGAATCCTTGGATCAAACACCTTATGAACCTCGGGAATCTGAGGAGGAACCATAAAAAATCCGCCGTTGATATCACCATAATAGATATTGACAAACTCGGGGTGGTCTTTCTGGAAAAGACTGAAATACTTGAGCAGCTCTCTTTCGTTAGCAGGTTCTACCAGATTGTTTTCCAGCAGAGACTTTATAAGTCGAACATTGTAATTGTGCTGGGCCAGAAAAGAGCTGATGCGTTTACTGATTTGCACTGCCGTACCGATGGTATAGTGCTGCATCTGGTTCTCTACCACTTTATAGGCCTGAAGGAATCCAATGTAGCCGGTACCAGGAATAAATATGAAAATAACCAGTGCCAGTGCCAAAAAAACACGGATTTGAAAAGAGTGGACGTAGCGCTGCAAAAGGTGTCTGACCCTCATTATCAATGTTGCTCCTCAACTCTCTTTGAAACATGAAGGAGAAGCTGAATATCTCCCAGAAGATGGACATTGGAGAAGTCATTTTGCAGAAACTCGTGGGCCATTTCCCGTACCTCGCCGACAGCCCCCTGTCGTTCCAATATCAGGCGCAGACCAACCCCGGTCGATACGGTTTTTCGATAGTTTTGCCACAGTTGCTGAAAAGAATTCCAGGCCGTTTCATCGTTTTCCGTATACCGTATTATCTCAACCAGTGCCAGTGCAGCCCAGTAGTTTTCCTGAGGGCTGAGCAGAGTGGACCTCTCCCGGTCGGGATAAATGATGCTGAACCAGGGTGCCGATGGCAGCAGAGTAACCTCTTCATCCGGAAAAGTATCCGCCACCCGTTGATAATATTTGATCCCTCTGTGTCTGTCATTGAGCAAATCAGAATAAATCCAGGCTATATACCAGTAGGCTTTTGCTGATATATCTGGAAAATCAGGATACCGTTGCACAACATTCCGGTAAGCTTTTATAGCTGCAAAAGCAGTACGCCGTGGCGCAAAACGATAATCATCACCGAGTTCAAGGTACGCAAGATCAAGTTCGGCCAGGGCACAGTATCGTCTGCTTTCCGGATAGAGATGCAGTAGAGCCTGCAAGGCAGCTTTTTTAGCATCTGTTTCAGCAAACCATGACCTGGTATAGTTGAGCTGTTCTTCGGCTGTACCAAACACCGGCAATTGGAGGCCGTCTATCTCGATTAAATGAGGTTCTTCATCAACTCCTGAACCTTCACTCGGCATCTCACTACAGGAAAAAAGCAATGTCACAAGCAGCAACAGCAATGCTCCTAGGGGCCATGGCAGAAATCCTGTGAAAACATTGGCACATTGTTTTTTCACCGCAAGCTGCAACACTCGAAATCTCCTCCAGAGCAAAACGTATCGCACCACTTTCCAAAGCATGAGTAATCATGCAACAGCCACATTATCAGAAGACCATAGCCAAATTTGAGGATATGATCAATTCATTCTTTAAGGTTTGAAAACAAAAGCAACAACGGTGGACTACGGCCAACCGACGCTGCATTTTTGAGGAAATGGTCAAACATACTATCATTGTACACAATATTATTGTGTCTGGCATTTTCCATACACAAAAGGGTTCTCCATACTATTTTTTCCATGTATGTTTGAAAAGGTTCATTCATCCACAGCAGAATGAGTGAAATTGTCCCGCCTCATATTTCATTTGTAAAGTTGGCATCAATATTGCTGAAACACCATCGTTGCACCTATAGCTGTTGTACAATTACTTACCGGAAAACAACTGAAAGGATCATATTCTTCGGTTTGAAGACCACCGGTTCTTCTCATCCCAGCCTCGCGACCCAAGCGGTTCCGGTTCTATCGCCAGATGGAGCCAGAAGTCTTTCCATTCGGGAAGTAACGCACACTATAACCTAAGGAGAGGACGTATGAAAAAGAGTTTGATATTTGCAGCAGCAGCGATGTTTGGTTTTGCCGCGGTTTTCAGCAGTGT
>JAZBNU010000105.1:0-4251 GCA_036350815.1 Desulfopila sp. | reverse complement strand
GATTGCCATCATACACACCGGTGAGTCAGATGAGAAGATCATGAGCGAGGCTCGAAAATATGACGAAGAAAACGGTACCGATATCTTTTCTGAAGTAATCAAGTACAGAATTTACTGCATTGCATGCCACAAGCTTGAATGTGACTGTTGAATTACGAGTTTTTCTACCGGAAAAAAATAAAAAAAGCTGAACCGGCAACACCCTGCCGATTCAGCTTTTTTGTTGTTTATCCAATTCAGTCAACTACCAGCCAAGAGTCAGGTAATCGTGCATGGAATTAGCGGCATCTCTGCCGGCTCCCATTGCCAGAATCACCGTTGCCGCCCCGGTCACAATATCTCCCCCGGCCCAGACCCCTTTCTTTGTAGTTTTTCCTGTCTTGGGATCAGCCACCACATTGCCCCAGCGGTTCAGCGCCATATCCGGAGTTTCACTGGTGAGCAGAGGATTGGCACCTGAGCCCACCGCTACGATACACAGATCGCACTCCATCTCAAATTCCGAGCCCTTAATGGCAACCGGCCGCCTCCTGCCGGAATCATCAGGTTCACCTAATTCCATTTTGAGACATTCCATCCCAACAAGACGCCCTTTTTCGTTACCGAGATATCTGGTCGGATTGGTCAACAGGAACATTTCTATGCCTTCCTCTTCTGCATGATGGATCTCAGCAACCCGGGCAGGCATTTCTTCGCGGGAGCGCCGATAGACGATTTTAACGCTGTCCGCTCCCAGTCTCATTGCGGTTCTGGCTGCATCCATGGCGACGTTGCCTGCCCCAAGCACAACTACATTTTTACCCAGTGGGATAGGAGTGTCAACATCTGGAAATTTATAGGCCTTCATAAGGTTAGCCCTGGTGAGATATTCATTGGCGGAGAGGATCCCCACCAGATTTTCTCCCGGAATATTCATAAACCTCGGCAAACCTGCCCCAACACCGACATATACGGCATCAAATCCCTGCTCAAACAGCTCGTCAATAGAAACGGTTCTGCCCACCACTACGTTGCATTCAACTTTAGCACCCAGCCTGCTGAGAAAATTTACCTCCTGGGCAACGATATCCTTAGGAAGACGAAACTCCGGAATACCATAGATCAGCACACCGCCAGGCTTGTGAAAGGCCTCAAAAATTGTAACATCATGACCTTTCAGGATAAGATCGCCAGCTACCGTGAGGCCGGATGGACCTGAACCGACCACAGCGACCTTTCTACCGGTTGAAGGAGCCACGGGAGGAAGTTCGCCGGTACCGAACTCTCTTTCATAATCGGCGGCAAAACGCTCGAGATTACCGATGGCAACCGGCTCTCCTTTTTTGCCGACGATACATTTCCCCTCACACTGCACCTCCTGAGGACAGACGCGGCCGCAAACAGCCGGCAACGCATTCTTACCCCAGAGATTACGGATGGCACCGGTCATATCGCCCTGGGCTATCAAATCAATAAAACCGGGAATATCAACACCTACAGGACAACCTTCAACACATCCCGGCTTCTTGCACTGCAGACAGCGGGCCGCTTCCTCCTGAGCCATTTTAACTGTATATCCCGTTGGGACTTCAAGAAAATTTCTGGCCCGCACCTTTGGGTCCTGCTCGGGCATGGGGACTCGAGGATTTTTCGTTTTTTTCACTCCTGTTTCAGCCATCTTTTCCTCCGTAGATAGATATCTCATCCACTACAATCTCGTTTCTCAAATTGTATATTATTCGTCTTCCAGCTGCTCTTCACCACTCAACTATTTTGCATCCCGGATGTTGCAGAAATCCTGATGGCATTTCTTCTCATCCTCCAGATACGCCTGCAGACGAAGGTTCAGTTCATCAAAATCCACTTGGTGCCCATCGAATTCCGGACCATCCACACAGGCAAACTTGGTTTCTCCACCAACTGTAACCCTGCAGCCGCCGCACATACCTGTACCATCAACCATAATTGGGTTAAGACTTACCAGGGTGGAGACATTGTATTCTCTGGTGAGGTTTGATACAGCCTTCATCATTGGAACCGGACCGATTCCGACCACCAGCTTGATGTCACCGCCATCAAGTATTTCCCTCAACACATCAGTGACAAAGCCGTGATGACCATAAGAACCGTCATCAGTGCAGACACGCAGGTCATGAGAAGCCTGACGCATCTGTTCTTCCAGAATAAGCAGATCTTTGTTTCGTGCCCCGATAATACAGGTGACATCATTTCCCACTTCCTTGAGACCTCTGGTAATGGGATGGAGAACGGCGACACCGGTGCCACCGCCGACACAGACAACCTTGCCTACCTTTTCAAGGTGGGTCGGTTTTCCAAGGGGGCCGATGACATCATCATAAGCGTCGCCAACCTTAAGCTCTTTGAAAATGGCGGTTGACTTACCAACAACCATATAGATAACCGTAATTGTTCCTTTTTCAGAATCGCTGTCCGCCATTGTAAGAGGGATCCGCTCACCGTTCTCACCTGATTTCAAGATAACAAACTGGCCCGGAAGAGCTTTTCTGGCAATTCGTGGAGCTTCTATTTCATTGAGGATCACATTTCCATTGGACATCTCTTCACGCCGCACAATTGTAAACATCTTTTTCCCTCCGCGTATAAAATACCAGTGATTTTTTTCAGAAAAAAACTATGCTGATGAGCTTTTCAAAGGCCAAAAGAGCACATACTCACCGATATAGCAACATCTTTCGTCTACCACATTGTAGCAGGAAACAGAGTGAACAGTCATTCCCGCTCTTTTTTCCTTTCTTAAATAGCGATTTTTGGTAAAGTTTCTCCAGCTTTTTTATACAACACAATTGCCACAACACAATATGTTGAATAGTATTGATACTATTTGTCAATTTTTCTACTGCAAAGGCAACACTTTGAAAAGGTACAGCAGGACACTCACCATCGCCGGCTCCGACAGCGGCGGCGGCGCCGGTATTCAGGCGGACCTGAAAACATTTTCGGCCTGCGGCTGTTACGGCATGAGCGCCATAACAGCCATCACAGCACAAAATACCTGCGCGGTCCATGACATCCATCCCGTCCCGGCAGCACACATTGCAGCACAGATCCGTGCCGTACTGGACGACATCGGCGCAGATGCCGTCAAAATAGGCATGCTGCACTCCTCCGAGGTCATTATCACCGTCGCGGCATTGCTGCGGGAATATGGCTGCAGCACTATCATTCTTGATCCCGTCATGGTAGCCACCAGCGGCGACCGCCTCATCGAAGACAGTGCCGTGGACACTCTGGTGGAAAAACTGTTTCCACTTGCCCTGTTGATTACTCCTAATATACCTGAAGCAGAAATTCTTACCAAGCAGAAGATTGCCGACCGGGACGATATGGAACGTGCTGCCCGTTTCATGAGTGAAAAATTTGCCGTCTCCGTGCTGCTTAAAGGCGGTCATCTTGGAGGCGATCAGGTGGTTGATCTCCTCTGGCAGAAAAACAGCAGCCGAGCACATTTTTTTCAAAGCAGACGAATGACAACAGCCAACACTCATGGGACCGGCTGCACCCTCTCCTCGGCTATTGCCGCTTTCATTGCCCTTGGTTCTCCCCTGCAGGAAGCGGTTGAGCGAGGGCGAAACTATCTTCAGGGAGCCCTTGAGGCCGGAGCTCTCTTCTCAATCGGCAAAGGCCACGGACCAGTCCATCACTTTTTCCAGCAGCACCAATAACACTGACCATCAAGAGGTACTATCATGCAGATTCTCGTTATACTCGGCAGCCCAAGAAGGCAGGGAAACAGCCAGACACTCGCCCAGACCGTCATCAGCGGCTTGGAAGAAAAAGAACCCTGCAGCGTTGAATACATCTACCTGCATGGCTTGAAAGACCTCGCCCCCTGCATGGGGTGCGGAGGATGCGAAAAAACCGGCATGTGCGTCATTAAAGACGATATGATAGAGCTTTATGCGAAAGTTGATGCGGCTGACCGTATCTTTCTGGTCACTCCCGTTTACTTTTATGGACCCAGCGCCCAGATTAAAACCTTTATCGACCGTTTTCAGGCACGTTGGAGCCGGAAATACCTTCTCAAAGAAAAAGTCCGACCGGAAGATGACCGTCGTGGCTACCTGCTGGCAACGGCTGCTACCAAGGGCCCGAAGGTATTCGATGCCTCGGTGCTGATAGCCAAATCATACTTCGACACCATTGATGTCGAATACGGCGGCGAACTGCTCATCAGAAGTGTCGATGAAAAAAAGGCTCTGAAAGGAAAGGCAGAAGAACTTGAACGAGCTC
>JAZBNU010000104.1:0-3700 GCA_036350815.1 Desulfopila sp. | reverse complement strand
CGACCATCTTTCCCCCTGCCGAGGTCATTGCTCAAGGCGAATTTCAGAAAGATGTCGGCCCAGCACTGGCAACATATCAGCAATACTGGGAGAAACTGCGTACCGGACAATAATTTTGGTAATTTTCATTAAAGCCCAGCTTCCTGCTTCTATCCAGAAACAAGCACCTTCAGGATAGAAATAGAGGATAGGCTGAAAATGCGTGGTAAACAGAACATTTTTATACTCATTGAGTTAGTATTCTTATGCATTACATGTCCGATGACCACAATTACGGCAAAGGCGGCTCGCCTCTGTTTTCCCTGGAAAACGTCAGCTTCCGTTATCCGGACACAACCGTTGCCCTGCATGAGGTTTCACTCAATATTTACCCTGGTGACCGGATCGCCCTGGTGGGGCGCAACGGTTCTGGAAAAACGACTCTGGTCAAGCTTCTCAGTGGATTACTGGGCTGCAGCGAAGGTACTGTATGGTATAAAGAACGGCCTCTGGACGAGGCGGCATTAGGCGAACTGCGCCTTAAAGCCGGGGTGCTTTTTCAGGACCCCGACGATCATCTCTTCTGCAACTCTCTCGATGAAGATGTCGCCTTCGGTCCTATGAATCAAGGCCTTGACGAAACCACTGTCAACAGCAGGGTCGTGGAGCAGCTGGCAGTGGTCGGTCTGGAAAGCCTGCGCTACAAACCGGCCCATCTACTCAGTTACGGCCAGAAAAAACGGGCTGCCTTTGCCGCTATCATGGCCATGAATCCGGAAATACTGATTCTTGATGAACCAACCGCCAATCTCGATCCCCGCCAGGAGAGAGTCTTCAAGGAGCTGCTCCGCCAATACACGGGTACCCTGATCATCATTGATCATGACCTGCTCTTCCTCTACGACCTCTGCGAACGGGCTGTGGTAATGAGCTGCGGCACAATCCACCACGACTACTCATTCGACCGGCTGGTATCTCAGCGCGATTCCCTGCGGGAACACGGCCTTGATTTCACTTTCCGCTTCAGCTGCTGCGGCAGCCATCAAACCGTCCACGTCCATCACCATCATCACCAGACTCACGAGCATCACAGCGGTGCAATCCATGTCCCCACTCCCGAAACGCAACCGCCGCTTATGGAACTGCAGCATTATTTTTTTCGCTATACCGACGGCACACCCGGACTCTGTGATGTCAACCTGATCATCAGAACCGGCGACACTCTGGCCCTGGTGGGGGAAAACGGAGCGGGTAAATCGACACTTGCTGGTTGTCTTCTTGGTCTCAACCAGGGAAAAGGCTATTTTTTTTATAACGGCAGGCCGGTCACTCCGGCAGTGCGCAAAACCCTGTGGCGGCAAATCGGCATGGTTTTCCAGAACTCTGCCGACCAGCTCTTCTCCCCGTCCTGTAGGGAAGAAGTAGCCTTTGGGCCCAGACAGATGGGTATAAAAGGAGAACCTCTACGCCTCCGGGTGGAAGAAGCTCTGGGCCGGGTACATTTAGGGGAATACATAGACAAGGTTCCACTCAATATGAGCGGCGGAGAACGCAAGCGGCTGGCCATCGCGGCAGCGCTGAGCATGCACCCGGAGATGCTGATCCTCGACGAACCCACTGCCGGCCTGGATCCTCATGGAGAGGAGCTGCTCATTGAGATCCTGGAAAATCTCGGCCTGACGACAATTATCATCACCCACGACCTCTATTTTATCGAACGTCTGAGTACCCGTGCCATAGTCATGCACCAGGGTGCTCTGATCCGCGATTACCGCACCACAGACTTCCTCACCGACGACCACCTCCAGTCAGTCAACGGGCTTGACTATTCCTATAAATCCGACTGCGGCCGCAGAATCATGGCTCTCCAGAATCATAGCCACAATGTTGAAGAATGAAACCTGTTTCTGCTGTTTCCCATAACCGTAGGATTCAATCTCCTTCGATTTGATCTCCAGTCTGTATAGAATCTTCCTACAGAATTTTGGCACTATGTTCATGAGAAATTCGGGTTAAGGCTGTAGCAGCGGGATATTGAGGGGCTGCTCCACCTCGCGCGAGGCACTTGTATCGACCAGCTCATAGATAACCACCTCCATAACCCTCCAAACCTTGACTCCGGCGCGAATGCAGCCGGTAGTGGTCATATCCCAGCGACCGCAGGACATATGCATATGCAGTGTGGGCACACCGTTATTATCGCAGAATATCGTACCAGCACCAAGCGCTTCATGGGCTCGCGTGAGCTCTCTGATCATGGGGATAAGAGGCAGGTCCCGGTCTTCCTCAGGGCCAACAACCAGCCTGCTGGAGTCATCGGCTCCCCCTAGAATAATCAAAGAGGCTGCATTAACCTTTTTATCTCTGGCAAATTGCTCGATAACTTCATGTACAACTTCACCATCTTCAAGACGAAGTATGAAGATCCTGCCCTGCCGGGCTTCCGAATATCTCATCGTGTAATTCCTTGGTGGTATGATTTTGCGTGCGATCAGCCCGCATATTTCATGAAAAAATTCTGATATAGCTTGATATTCCAAACAATTTCAAGCTACAAGAGAAGTATTTTCGGACAAACAAACAGGTGGCAATTTGTCCTCTTAAAAAAAGATGGTCAGCAGCAGGTTATTCACCCTTCATGAGACTCGAGATGCTCCGCTTAGCTGAATTGCCTTCATCTAAAACTTTACCATTCTATCAAACATCAAAAAAGCTTTAAAAGAAGAAAGTAGATTCCACTGAGTTCTTAATACGGATTTCACCTCATGCGGCAAGTTGCAAATGTATGACTGGCTCTCAATAGAAAAACGATACTGAATCAGACACCTTCTGATTCGCCTCAACGGCAATATATGCACCGTACGTGCAGGTTGATGAGTATGAAGCTCCCAGCTCCAAATACAATGCAGCCTACCATCCTTACCCTTTCTTAATCTTCTTTTCATCTCTTCTTCATATTTGGCGGCTAAGCTTTCATTTCACTTGTTTAAGCCACAACGCTGATGCCCTGAGATTTTGATGCCCAATACGTCTCACAGGAAGTAAGAGGAGTTCCCCTGCCATGTTGCAGAAATTTCATGAAAACCATACACAACAGCATATTTCTCCTACGTCGTTGCAGGATACTGCGGCAGTTGCCGTAACCGACCTTACCCGCCGCTATCGCATAGGGGGCAACTGGAAATCTGCTCTCGACGGTGTAACTCTGCGTCTGGAAAAAGGACAGATCGTGGGACTCATCGGACCATCCGGTTCCGGCAAAAGTACCTTGCTGCGCCATATAACCGGGCTTACCCTGGCGGAAAATCGCTCCAGCCGGGTCGAGGTGCTGGGACATGTGGTTCAGCAAAGCGGCCGGGCCGCATCCGATCTGCGCCGGATACGGCGCGATATCGGTTTCATTTTCCAGCAGTTTAATCTCGTCGATCGCTTGTCGCTGCTGACCAACGTACTCAGTGGCCGACTGGGCCGATTGTCACATCTGCGCCGCTGGAGTGCCTGGTTCACTGCGGCTGAAGTATGTGATGCCATGGCCGCTCTCGACCGGGTCGGCATAAGCGCCCATGCCGACCAGCGTGCCGGAACTCTCTCTGGTGGGCAGCAGCAGCGGGCAGCCATCGCCAGGGTGCTGGTACAGAAAGCCCGTCTTATCCTCGCAGACGAACCGATCGCTTCACTGGACCCCGAGTCCTCACGCAAAGTCATGGAAGCGCTTCGGGAT
>JAZBNU010000103.1:0-8675 GCA_036350815.1 Desulfopila sp. | reverse complement strand
GAATTATTGTATACAGCAATTACCCGCGGCATTGAAGGGGTTGGGATCTTCGCCGATAAAGAGGTGTTTGTCAAAGCTCTTTCACGTAAAACGCAGCGCAGCAGCGGTCTTGCCGCAATGCTGAGAGAAAAATAGCCGTTTTACTGCGTGTGGTAGGGATGGAGTGATGAAAGACTCGTGGATTTCGCGTATTCTGTGGTATCTATGGTATAGGTATAGGGAAGACAAAAGCATGTTGCATTTCAAAACTGTACAGATACGAATATATTTCAAGCGGACAGGAGTATGATGGAGAGTATTGGCAAAGAAGTGGTGATACTTCTTTCGGATATGGTGCAATATTCCAGGTTGACGCAATATATGCGTCCTGCTGAAATACGTGACTTTATTACCTCTTACTATAAAGAACTGCAGTCTATTCTTTCAGTAGAGGTGTTTCAGCCTTTAAGCATCGACCCTTCGGCCGGTGATGGTGCCATCATTGTTTTCGAAAAGCGCCCTGGAGGGTCAACTGAGGAATTGTGCACACGGGCTCTTCAGGCGGCGATACGCTGTAATAGGGCCATCGATGACGGACTGGTTCCCGCGACACGCATGGGCCTTTTTCTTGGTGATATCATCGAAGCTGAACTGGGAGATCGGGTTCACAAATTCGGTTCCAGTTTTGCTGTTGCCAGCCGACTCGAAGAGCTGTGTGGATATTATGATACCCAGATTTTGATGGACAGGGAGGTTGCCCGTAACCAACAAAAAGAAAACGAGTACCTCGTAGCCATTGGGAAAGTGACACCTAAAAATTTTACCAGTCCCTATAATCTTTTTTCGCTTTTAAAACCAGGAGTTGGTAAATGTCCCGAAGACGTCGACAGGGAGAAACTTTTTCAGTTTATTACTATAAAAAACGAGGCGATGGATCTTTTCTGCGGTAATTTGATGACAGGAGTTTTGCCTGATTTTCCTAAGGTACGAGAAAGACTGACCCTGGCTCAGCAAATCTATTTTACTATAATCGGAAAAAGAGATGTGGCCACTGACCGTATTCTTGAATATATTCGGGAGTTTCCTTTTCCGGAGAGCGATTTTAAATATACCGGTATCAAAATTGGGGAAAAGAAAGGAAACCCTCTTGGTTTTCGTCTGTTTCATCTTTCAAAACAGCTTCTTCGTGCTATTGATGCCGATTTATACCAGGCCCTGGTAATCGATACAGAATGGGAGCGGTACTTCCAGCTTGAGGGGCGAAGGAAGGATGAGAAAATTGTCACCATTGGAGACCCGGCGGATGGCATCTACTATATAGACAGCGGTGTTGCTCATGCCGTAGATGCAGCAGGGAACACCTTGGCCGTTTTCACAGAAGGGAGTATCTTCGGTGAGATGGCATATTACAATCAGGAGAAAAAACGCAGTGCAACGGTAATTGCAAGGACGGATGTGGTATTGCGCAAGGTTTCCAACAAAGACTTTGAGGGGTTACCGCTCATAAAAAAGCTTTTTTTCCGCCTTGCTCAACGAAGGCTCAATGAAGAACTTCCATATTAATTTACGATTACAGAGCGATAAAAACGAAACAGAAATCATATACAAAGAATGTTTCCAGGAGCAAATCATAATGATTTCCTCCCGGAAACATGTGGGTGTTGCAATTTAATATCGGTACAAACGATCGCGATCGTGATACCGGTCTCTTCGATCGTGGTGTTTGCCGCGAAAGTATCTGTCGTCATAACAGATCCGTTTTGTTGTATAATATTTTCTGCCGTGTTCGTAGCTGGTGTATTTGACGATGCGACAGTTTCTGTCTTTGGAGTAGTGGCGATCATAGTAGCGAGGTTTCTTATGATATCGCTTATAGTCAGACTTGTAGTTTGGAGGATGGATAATATATCTGGGATGATGGCCTGGGTATCCATGTTTCTTTATATTGGTGACAGTTATTCCCAGTGCCCCACCGATTGCGGAACCAATGATAACTGATTCAACATCTCCACCAATGGCATGACCGATTACGGCACCGCTGCCAGCGCCGATCAAAGCCCCATAGATTTCCTTTTCACCGGCAAAGACCTGAGATGAGCAGAGAGTTAAAAAAGTGATGAGTGTAATTGCTATTGCTGATCTTTTCATGATCGTACCTCCGTGGCTGCTGATTGAATCTTCCGTTAAAAAAATATAATTCTGAAACATCTTTCTGCTGTTTCTTTTTTAATACAGCTGCATCGGAGAAAAAAACAGGTGACATCGGCCGAAGTCCACTAGATCTGAAGCCATGTCTGGTGGACATCTTGTTGTTAACGTATTGTATGGAATATAGAAATTCGATATGCGTTCCATAATGGCAGTAGTCTCACAACTGAAGAAATATACATATTTTTCATGTCGGGGAAGATAAAAGAAATGATGGCAGAAAAAGAGCACTGCAGGAAAATGTAATAAAAATTACTATGCTTGATGTGGTATGATTTTTGCTGTTCCTCGAAGTGTTAGAAATATCACTTCTTTTTGAAAGGAAAAGAACGATGAGTGTTCGTGTGATTGTAGGCTTCTTGTTGCTGTTGCTAGTAGATCCCGGTTTCAGCAATGGTGAGAAGCTGAAAAAAAATGTGCTCTATATAAATTCTTACCATCATGGGTATCAATGGTCTGATGAGATTCATGAAGGAATTCGTACTGTTTTGCGCAACAGTGACTATAAGATTGACTTGCAGATAGAGTATATGGACACGAAAAAGTATCTCTATGATCCGGTTAATCAAAGCCTGTTTAAACTGTACAAAGAAAAGTTTGCCAACGAAGATTTTGATGTCATTATTGTTTCGGATAATCATGCCTACAATTTTGTCATAGAGCATCGTGAGGTACTGTTTCAAGACATTCCCCTGGTATTTTGCGGCATGAACAACTTTGAGGCTGCAGATGTCTCATCCGGTAACCTTACCGGCGTTGTCGAAACTTTTGATCTTGTAAACACTTTAGATGTTGCAAGAAAATTACATCCGGGCAAAACGAGAATGGTGGTGGTAGGTGACCAGTCAATTACCGGCAGATCGATTGCACAACAGATTTATACCATGCTGGATCGCTATGATGTACCGCTGGAGGTGGAGTTCTGGCTAAAACTGACCTTAGAAGAGTCCAAACAACGCGTCGAAAATCTGTCTCAGGACACCTTCCTGTTTTTTGCGCCATGGTACCAGACGGTTAAAGGCAAATTTTATACGGCGGAAGAGGTTATGCAGGAAATCTACGCGCATTCTTCCGTGCCCATCTATACGACATGGGAATTTCTGCTTGGACATGGAGCTGTTGGGGGGCGACTTCTCTCCGGCAGACATCATGGTGAGATAGCAGCTCAGATGGCTCTGCGTATTCTCGGTGGAGAGCGTGCAGAAGATATTCCCGTTCTGACAGAGCCTAGCGGGCTCTACAAGTTTGACTATAATGTCATGCAGAAGCTTAATATTAATCCCAAACTTCTCCCTGAAGGTTCAATCATCATCAACAGCCCTAAGGCCTTTTATGAAATGCCTAAAGAGCTGTTCTGGACTATCGTAGCCAGCTTCTTGATGTTACTTACTGTACTGATATTCCTGATGATTACGATGGCAGAACGGCGCAGGGTGCAACGCAAGGTTCAGGAACAGCTTTCTTTTCAGGAGACACTCATGGATACTATTCCGCAACTGGTTTCCTGGAAAGATACAAGTGGTAAATACCTCGGCGCTAATCAGACATTTACTGAGTTTTTCGGTATAGATACACCTAACGGGATGATTTCCAAGACAACAGAAGGCGTTATCAAGGACAGCGAATATGTGCAATGGTCGGTTGAAAAGGATAGGGCTGTTGTTCTGGAAGAAGAGGAATTCAGAAAGGTCAGAAGAAAGATTATCGACAGCAAAGGGAGTGTCAGCTGGCTAGAGATCAACAAAGTTCCTCTCCGTGATCAGGCGGACCGTATCATCGGCGTGCTGACAACAGCTGAAAATGTGACCAAGGAACAGAATCTCGAAAAACAGTTGCTCCAGTCACAGAAAATGGAAGCCATTGGCACGCTGGCTGGAGGTATCGCTCATGATTTTAATAATATTCTAACTTCAATACTGAACTCAACAGAACTAGCCCTGGGCGATGTGGATGAGAACTCACAGACGGCAAAGGATCTGAAAAGGGTTTTGAAAGCTGCCGGCAGAGGAAGCAGTGTGGTCAAACAAATCCTTTCATTCAGTAAACCCTCTCAGGAGGGATTTCGACCTACTGACCTGGCAGCGGTCTGCCATGAGGTTTTAAGTTTGATGGATGCGTCATTGCCTTCCAACATACATGTGCACTCCAATATAACTGCAAGCGGGATACTTGTTGATGCCGATCCTTCCCAGGTACATCAGGTGATCCTGAACCTCTGTACCAATGCTTTTCATGCCTTGCAGAAAAAAGGAGGGACTCTGCTTATTCAGGTGGAAGATGCTGAAGTTAGTGAAGCATTGGCAGATTTAATGAGTGTCTCTCCAGGGAAGTTCATGAAAATTACTGTCGCCGATGACGGAATTGGGATTGACTCCGAAATTCTTGATAATATCTTTGACCCTTTCTTTTCTACAAAAGACATAACAGAGGGTACAGGACTAGGGCTTTCTGTTGTGCACGGCATCGTCAAAGGGCATCGCGGTGGTATACGAGTGGAAAGCAAGCCGGGGGAAGGCAGCCGTTTTGAGCTCTATCTGCCCCAGAGCAAAAGTACAAATATTGAGGAACAAGAGATTTTTGAAACCGGGGCAGCGGAGTATTTATCCATCCTTTTTGTCGAAGACGATGAAGATCAGCTGAATTCTGTTCCAAGAGTTTTGCAGAACCTGGGGCACAGGGTAATTGCTCTGGATGATCCGCATAAAGCAATAGAAATGGTGGAGCAGGAGATGGACGTATTCGATATTGTTATTTCCGACTACGATATGCCTGCAATGCGCGGTACAGAACTGGCTGCAAAAATTCCTGGTGTTCCATGCATACTGGTATCAGGTAGAAATGACGCTGTTTCAGCAGCCATGGAATGTCCCAGTATTCGTAAAGTGTTGATTAAGCCCTATGACAAGCAGGATTTGAAACGGGCTATAAATCTTGTTTACCGGCCGGAGTAGCTATGGAAAAAATGCTCATCATAGATGATGATATTGAAGCTTGTGAAACAATTGAGAGTTTGATATCAAGGTTGTCATATGCTTGTGATATGGCACATTCTCTCAAAGATGGGAGACTATTGCTGAGAGAGAATACGTATGATGTAGTTTTCCTCGATGTCGGTCTTCCGGATGGAAACGGCCTTGATCTTCTTCCGGAAATAATGGAGATAGAAAATGCACCCGAGGTTATCATCCTCACCGGGAAGGGTGATGCAGACGGGGCTGAGCTTGCCATTAAAGGAGGGGTGTGGGATTATCTTCTTAAGCCTTCCAGTGTACGTGAGATAACCCTTACACTGGACAGGGCTCTGAAGTACAGGGTCGAAAAAGAAGCAAAAAAAGAAGAGGATGGTCTTCTCTACCGGCCTGTAATCGGGAGCAGTCAGGGTATTCAGGCAAGTCTGCGCCTTACCCAAAAAGCAGCCGGCTCTGATGTAAGTGTACTTATTACCGGAGAGACAGGAACCGGCAAAGAGCTGTTTGCCAGGACGATCCATGAAAACAGCCGCAGGGCCAAAAAAAAATTTGTGGTGGTCGACTGTGCCTCCCTTCCTGCTTCTCTTGTCGAATCAACCCTTTTTGGTCACGTAAAAGGGGCCTTTACCGGTGCGCAGAAAGACACCTTGGGGCTGGTAAAAATTGCAGACGGCGGCACGCTTTTTCTTGATGAAATAGGTGAGATGCCGCTGTCCCTGCAGAAAGTGTTTTTGCGAGTACTGCAGGAACACCGCTTTCGACCGGTTGGCGGCTCCAAAGAAAGCCATAGCGATTTTCGCCTTATTGCCGCAACCAACAGAGATCTTGACGAGATGGTTGACAAAGGACGATTTCGCAGCGATCTTTTTTTTCGGATTAAGACACTTCGAATCCGTCTTCCGGCATTGCGACATCGTATTGAGGATATTGTCCATTTACTCAATGCGAGAATGGAACATCTCTGTGATCAGTACGGCCTCGAAAAAAAAGAATTTGCAGAGGATTTCATTTCTACCCTCGAAAGTTATTCGTGGCCCGGCAATGTAAGAGAGTTGTTCAATATCCTTGAAAGAGCAATGGTCGACGCCGGTGATGAGAAAACTCTTTTTGCTGTACATCTCTCCAGGGAATTACGTATTCAGGTGGCCAAAGACCAGATTGAGAAAATGACAGGAAAAGAAATACTGGCCGGAGATGGTGGCATGTTTGTAACTGAAGGTGTCCGCAAAATCGGACAAAAGATTTTCGAAGATATTTTTGACAGAGAACTTCCGCAATTAAAGGAATTTAAAAATACTGCAGAGAAAATCTATCTGAGTGAGTTAATGCGGCAATGCCAGGGAGAACTGGCAGAAATTCTTAAAAAATCAGGATTGTCTCGCTCTCATTTCTACGCTCTGTTGAAAAAGTATGGCTTGAGTCTTTGATGAAAGGAGTTAGTGTATCAATATTGATACTGTCATCCTTCTTGATACAAAACTGTAGCACTCGATCTGCAAAAGTTGATCTTGTATAACTCCCTAATTTTGCAGGGCATAAGGATTTTCCCTTTACAGGACAAGAAATATTCTTCGGATGACCTTGTGTATATGCCAAAGATATCCTGGCAGTGTCGTAACCTCCTGAAGGGAACTTTTGAGCAAACATCCCTGTTTGTGTAGTAATTGCGCTACATGTCTTGTTATTGCTACATCAATCACAATCTGTGTATGCGAAGGAATATTGATTTGATATCATGAGTGAAAACATGATGATAGATTCTTTTTCACGGATGTCATTCGGGAGCGATTAGACATTACAAGACTTCCAGGGGGGCAGTTCATGAGAGGCTCTTTTTTCTCTGTCTTTTTTTTCAGACAGACCGACCAATTGTGGTGTTTTCTCTGTAGTTCCATATAAACCTATGAATATTTAGTAGAAAATTGCTTGTAGCATGATAGATAAAGTTCCAAGAATGGTTCTCGCTGGTCAGATGGTAAACTAAATGCAGTAGTGTTTGTCCGGTTTTTAGGACGATTCTTTCATGTTTTTGACACTTTTCATACGAGCATAATTCTCCGGCCTACTATCACCCCGGAATAGATGTAGAAAATAATAATTATTGTGTGGCACAATTACTGCAATAGTGAGTTGTTGTTACGGAAGAACAGCTTCATTAAACACCTGTTCATCACCTGAAAAAAATGATATATTTCCATATTCATTTTAATTATGCATAAAATATGAGGTGAAGCCGCATCGAGATTCGCCTGATATTTTATTTGTTCAGGGTATTCAATGTTGCGAAATATTCGACCGTAGCAATAATGTTGTGCCAAGTGTATTTCAATGCACTTTAAAGATGGTGACCGGGCTGCCCGGTCGCAAAAACAACAACAAGCAAGGAGACAAAAATGCGAAGACTTGGAAAGTTCATAGGCCTAGCACTCATCGCAAGTTTGGTAGCGGCACCCACTGCGTTTGCCAAGCGTGAGAAATTCGGTGCAGACAAGCGCCATATTGAGGTTCAAAAAGAGCTGCGGACAATAAAACCATCCACTGAGACCTTCCGTTGGAAGATGGTTATGCCCTGGAGCAAAGGTTTACTGTTCTATGATATGGCCCAGCATTTCGCGGATTCTGTAAAACTCGCTTCCGGTGGTCGCCTTGACATCAAACTGTTTTCTGCCGGAGAATTGGTTGGTGCCATGGAGTCATTTGACGCAGTCAGCAAGGGTTCAGCCGAAATCGGTCATGACTGGCCGGGGTACTGGATGGGAAAAAACCAGAACTTCAACTCTTTTGCATCCGTTCCGTTTGGACTGGATTATGAAGGATACAATATCTGGCTCTATGAGCGCGGTGGTCTTGAGCAGATGCAGAAACTGTACGCTGAGTACAACCTGTATGCACTGCCCGGTGGAAACGGCGGCCAGGAGATGGGTTTCTTCTCCAATAAGAAAGCTACAACCATGGCTGACTTCAAAGGTATGCGTGTCCGTACCCCCGGCTGGTTCATGGATATCATGAACAATCTTGGTGCTTCCGTCACTCCGCTGCCAGGCGGCGAGGTTTATCTTGCTCTCGAGCGTGGTGTTATTGATGCAGCTGAGTTTTCCTCTCCAGCCATCAACTACCCGATGGGTTTTGATGAGATCACCAAGTACGTAATCGAGCCTGGTGTACATCAACCTTCCGTACAATGCGGTCTGTTTATTAATATGGACGCGTGGAACAAGCTGCCTGCCGACCTTCAGTGGATCGTAAAAATCGCTGCTAAGGAGACCCAGCTCTGGTCCAATGCCTGGCAGGAAAATTTGAACATCGAAGCTATCAAACTGTTCAAAGAGAAAGTGGAATTCGTTAAAATGGATGATGAGGCCATTACCGAATTTGCTAAAGTTACCAAAGCGTATCTTGATGAAGTTAAAGCAAAATATCCTGATGTAAAAGAAACTCTTGATTCTCAGGAAAAATTCAAAAGTGATTTTGCTGAATGGCGTGAAATACGCGGTGGCATAACCCCATGGCCGATTGATG
>JAZBNU010000102.1:0-9862 GCA_036350815.1 Desulfopila sp. | reverse complement strand
ATTGGTTTAAATGATTTGATTTGATCTCCAGTCCTGTATACATTAATCCTGATTTGGCGCGTTACATGAGACAAACTATTGTGTTACAGGATGTATATGTTCGAATCCCCGATCTGCTCTGGTTCTTCTTCTGTTGTAATCTCCGATACACCCCGAATATCCACGCTGCTGGAGAAGGGGAGTGGTGCAGCCAATGAGGATGAGCTTCTCATTGGCATAAAAACCTATGGTGTTTTTGACGGTGCAACCAGTCTGGTCGCTGAGTCATACAGCAATGGCCGGAGTGGTGGAAAAATGGCAGCAGATATTTGTAAGGCAGCGTTTTCTGACGAGAGCAGAGGTTTGCAGCTGGCGGCAGTGGCCGCAAATCAGGCCATAAGGGAGGAGTATTGTGATGCGGGGATAACTCTTCATCGGAAAGAAGAGTTATGGTCCTGCTCTGCCGCCGTCGTCCGCCTGTCGGAAAACAGTTTCGACTGGTGCCAGATCGGAGACTGCCAGATCGTAGTTATCCGGGAGGACGGAAGTTCTCTTGTACTGGGCAGGACTCCGGACCAGGACGTCGAGACACTGCAGCGCTGGAAAGAAAAAACAGTGCACTCTGATGAGTCAGTTATGGAGACCATGTCGCGTGAGATACTGGAGGTCCGCCGTCGAACCAATATCGATTTCGGCGTTTTCAACGGCGAGCCCGCAGCACTGAAATTTTTGCAAAATGGTACTGTGTCACTGAGCGGAGTCAAAGATATTGTACTTTTCAGTGATGGGCTGTTGCTTCCTCAGACTGATCCGGGAGCTCTGCCGGACTGGGAGCATTTTATTGCTCTATACCGGGAGGGCGGGCTCAAGGAAATCAGAAACTATGTCAGAATGCTCCAATTAAGAGATATAACCTGCAGGAACTACCCACGCTTCAAAATCCATGATGATATCAGCGGCATTGCGCTTAGTTTCAAGTAAAATATATCATTCCATGGGATGGCGTAAGGCGTTGAGAAAAAGATTGTTGTCATCCTGGCTGCCAATGGTCACTCGAAGAAATGTTTCATAGCCTGATGCCGTCCATGGTTTCACAATCACACCTTGCTGCAGCAATTCTTCCGCCACCGTCCGGCTGTCTCTGCCTGCGTCGAGAAAGACGAAATTGGCCGCGGAGTCGGCCACCTGGAACCCTCGCCGTCTGAGTTCTTCAGAGACTCGTTCCCGTTCACGCACATTATAAGCAACAGTCATTTCAAGGTGGTCGGTGTCCCGTAAAGCGGCAGCAGCAGCAGATTGGGCAAAACTGTTGACGTTGAACGGGGTTCGTAGCGTGTCTATTTTTTCGGCAAGCCAAGCGTGGGAGAAAAGTCCGTATCCGACTCTTCCACCGGCAAGTCCGTATGCTTTGGAGAAAGTCCGCAGCACCACATGGCAAAGACCGCTGTGCGATAATACGGCGAGACTGTCGGCATAATCCGGTGAATCTTTGGCATACTCATAGTACGCTTCATCGACAATCACCAGAGTTCCCGGTTGTACCGCAGCACAGATAGCTGACAGCTGACTGGTGTCAAGAGTGGAACCGGTTGGGTTGGAAGGATTGCTGAAGATCAGGATTTTGCAGCCCCTGCCTGCCTCTTTTGCCAGGTTTTTCACATCGAACTGTATATTCTCGGTCATGGCTACTGCGGTGACAACAGCACCCTGCTCTAGTGGGTTTATCTCGTGGAGGGGAAACGAAGGATGGACTGTAACCACCCTTTCACCCAGGTTGAGACAGGCTCTGCAGAGCAGGCTGAGAAGCTCTTCAGAGCCGTTAGCGGTAACAATCCGTGTCTGGTCTACACCGGTTAAGCGGCTCAGTTCCAGTTTGAGAGCTGAGGAATGGGGATCGCTGTATTTCCAGATCTCAGCGACTGTTTCAGCGGCGGCCTGTTTGGCCAGTTTCCCCGTACCGAAAGGATTTTCATTGCTGGCAAGCCTGGCAATGCGTTCGAGTTTGTAGCGTTTTTTTACGATATTCTCGGGAAGACCTGTCTGGTATCTTGGCAATGCCGCCACTGATTCTTTAATCAAGCTTTGCGGACCTGAAGGAGGCAGAATGTTCATAGAGTTCTCTTTTGTATGTTTGGAATGTAGAGATGTCTGTGAATATCAGAAAATGGCACGTGGAAGAAATGTCGCCAGCCCCGGCATGAACCAGAGAATGGCCACACCTATTGCCTGGAGTATGATAAAAGGGATTACACCTTTGTATATCTGCCCCGTCGATACTTCTGGTGGAGCCGCGCCCCTGAGGTAAAAAAGGGAAAAGCCGAAGGGCGGCGTCAAAAAAGAAGTCTGGAGATTGACCGCGATCAGGACGGAAAGCCAGATAGGATCGTGTCCCATAATAATCAGTGTCGGGGCCACCAGCGGTAGCAGGATTATGCTGATCTCGACGAAATCAAGAAAAAAACCCAAAACGAAAATCAGCAGCATGCAGAAAATAAGCGCCCCGGTTGCTCCTCCGGGCATCGCTTCGATAATCCACTCGATCCGTTCTTCGCCGCCCAGGCCAATGAATACCAACGAGAACATGGAGGCTGTCAGGATGGTGGCAAAAATCATGGCGGTAACCACCATTGTCGATGTGAGGATTTCTCCTAACAGTTGATTTTTACCTGTCTTTTTGAGTGCTTTAGCCACCGCTATTCCGCCCAGTACGACGAGAAGTATGCATATTCCACCGATAAGCCACTCGTTCAGCCCGGTGTCGGTGCGCTGCAGTCTCACTGGCGCGACTCCGGCAACCACAGCCAGGCTGACAAAAGCGCAGGCTCCGCTGATCATCCAGCGTGGTGAAACGCCCAGGCGGGCTCCAGCCATGAGGACGGCACCAATCGCACCTACGGATGCAGCCTCACTTGGGGTTGCCACGCCACCGAGAATGGAGCCGAGAACGGCGACAATCAGGAAGATTGGGGGAAGCACTGCCTTGACAACATCACCCATGGAAGGGCTGGTATACTCCTCTCCGCTGAGAGCCGGAGCGACGTGGGGCTGCAGCCAGGACCGTAGCAGCAGATAGAGAATATATATGGAAACGAGCACTATCCCGGGAACAAGTGCGGCAGCGAACATCTGGCCTACAGATATGGTATCAATAGTGAACTGGCCCTTGGCATACTGGGCCTGCTGATAGGCATTGGACATCACGTCGGTCAGGATGATAAGCAGGGTCGAAGGCGGAATGATCTGGCCAAGTGTGCCCGAAGTGCAGACAATTCCGCAGGCAAGGCTCTTGTCATAGTTGTTGCGGAGCATAGTCGGCAGGGCGATAAGCCCCATAGCTACAACTGTTGCCCCGACGATACCGGTGGAAGCAGCAAGCAGGGCTCCGACAAGCACGACGGAGATTCCCAGACCGCCTCTCATTCTGCCAAAAAGTTTGCCCATGGTTTCGAGCAGCTCTTCGGCAATTCTGCTTTTTTCAAGAACCACTCCCATAAAAACAAAAAGTGGAATTGCGATGAGCACGTCATTGGTCAACAGTCCGAAAACGCGTTGGGAAAGTGCCCCAAGGAGCCCCATGTCAAACGAGCCCGTAAAAAAACCTATAATGGCAAAGAGCGCCGCTACTCCGGAAAGGGTGAATGAAACGGGATATCCGAGCAGAATGCCGCTTATGAGAGCGACGACCAATAAGATGTCCAGAGGGAGATTCATGGTAAAAAGACCTGTGTTATGTATCTGATGATCTCAGAAGAAGAAGGTCCTTGAGAAGATTCGCCAGACATTGAATGATAAGGAGCGAAGCAAATGCGGGAATAAGAGATTTCAACAGGAATGAAGCGGGTATGCCTCCGACCGAAATAGCACCTTCAAATATCATCCACGAGTGTTTGACCGAGGGCCATGAGTAATACAGCAGAAGAACCATGGAAGGGATGAGGAAAAAAAGATGTCCTCCGATATCTGTAAGTGCTTTTCCCCTGCTGGAACGAACGGCATAAAAGATATCAACCCTGACATGTTTGTCGACCAGCAGTGTATATCCGGCGCCCAGCATGAACAGGAAGGCATGCAGGTACAAAACCCCTTCGTTAAGGAAAATATAGCTGACTCCGAATACGTATCGCATGACGACGATAGCAAACTGCAGCAGTACCATCAGCAGGGCAAACCACTTCACGCAGCTCCCTACTATCAGATTGATTTTTTCCAGGCTGGAAATAATATTCTTCATTTTTGTAATCCGATAAACATCACAGAGGATGAACCATTGCTTGCGCAGGCGGCAACCTGTGCTGCAGTTCTTTAAAAGCCCGCTCGTGGCCATGGATAAAGCAGAGCGGGCTTTCAGTTTGCATCAGTATTTATAGTTCATTGCTCTGGCATTCATCTGGCCGTTATCGGCATAAACCATGTATTGAGAAACGGATTTGCGGTAGGTGAGAAAGCTTTCAACAATACGCCTGACCAGTTCATCGGAATGGTTGCGCAGATCATCAATCACCTCACCAGCTGCATTGCCCATGGCAACGATGACATCGTCCGGCAGCTTTTTTACCTGTACTCCCTGCTCAGCCACCATTTTTTGCAGGGCAAGGGCATGTTTGGTTGTGTATTCGGTCCAGACAGGGTTGTAAAGGCTTTCGCAGGCAAAGGCAACTGCCTGCTGCAGGTCAGCCGGCAGCTTTTCGTAGGCCTTTTTGTTCACCGCGCACTCCTCTGCTGAGGAAGGTTCGCCGACTCCCGGCCAGTAGTAATATTTCGCTACCTGGTAAAAGCCAAGGGCTGAATCGGTCCAGGGACCGATGAACTCGCCGGCATCGAGGGCACCAGACTGGAGGGCCTGGAACAGAGCTCTACCTCCCATGGCCTGTACAGCCATCCCTAATTTTGAACACATTTCCGAGGCAAGTCCGGTGGAACGAAAACGCAGACCTTTAAAGTCTTCTGCCGACCTAATTTCCTCTCGGAACCAGCCTGCCCATTGCGGTCCGGAGTTGCCGCAGAGAAAGGGCTTGAGGTTGAAACGTGCATACATCTCGTCATACAGCGCCTGGCCGCCGCCGTGAATCATCCAGCCGTGCTGTTCATCGGCACGCAATCCGAAGGGCTGGGAACCAAAGAGAAGGAAGCCCTTGGATTTAGAGCCCCAATAGGCGGGAACGGCATGATAAAGATCGGCTGTTCCCTCCGAAACGGCATCAAAGACCCCTGGGCCGGGAACCAGTTCGCCTGCGGCATAGAGTTTTACCTCAATGCGGCCGCCGGATAAGGCGGTTATTCGATCCGCCAGCATCTGCGCGGCAACTCCCGGACCAGGCAGATTTTTAGGCCAAGCGGTCACCATATTCCATCTGATTTTGCCAGTGGCAAATGCGGGAGCGGCAAGAGGGGAGCTTAAAGCGGCTGTTGTCAAGGCAGCTGCCCCTGCAGTTTTGAGAAATCCTCTTCGGTCTCGGTCCATGTCTTTCCTCCTTTCTGTTGATGAATCGTTGAATTGACTCTGAATGTTCCGGATGAAGCCTTGATTCCGATATTTACACCGGGTGCATGCGCTGCTTGAGAGACTAAGGGCAGCATGCATGCTGCGAAGCGGCGAAACGGTATTTATGATCGTGTTTCATCGAGTATCGCAAGGACCTCCCGGCATTTTTC
Organism: Desulfopila sp.; assembly: GCA_036350815.1. Classification (GTDB taxonomy): domain Bacteria; phylum Desulfobacterota; class Desulfobulbia; order Desulfobulbales; family Desulfocapsaceae; genus Desulfopila_A. The sequence goes on along the minus strand of JAZBNU010000102.1, from coordinate 4,231 downwards.
CTCGGCGCGGGCAACAATGTGTTCTGCTTCGGCGAGAATTGTTTTACGAAAAGTATCGTCCTCTATATCTGTCATATTGATCAGCACATTTTGATAGGCGCCCCAGATGCCGGTCTCCAGAGAGCGGGCGCCTACCTGGGTGTCGGACTTTGAGGCGGGGTTGCCAAAACGGGCCAGCTCCAGGAATGCATCCCAGGCCGAGTCGCCCAGGCGCATGGTTGTCAGCGGTACTTCGATTGCCGTCTTCAAGCCCTCCTGCATCTTCTGCTGGCGCAGCCGTTTTTCCTCTTCAGTCGTTCTGGGCAGGCGGAGGGCGTCCATGAAATCGTTGAACGCTGAAGTGTCGGCGTCGATCATGGGGATGATCTGCTGTGTAAGTGAGTGCAGCGTCGGGATGATCTGTTTCATCTGCAGCTGGACATGGTCGAACTTGCGAACTCCGTGGGTGAGTTTGGCTACCATCGAACCAAGGCCGACTCCGGTGGCTGCAAGTGCCGCCGAGACTGAGCCTCCACCTGGAGCTGAGGTCCGTGCTGCAACCTCTTCAATAAAACACCGGAGCGAGAGAGAGGCCAGCGGTTCGACCGGTTCTTCCCGAATGATATATTCGACGATTCTTTCCTCGGCTTTGAAAGGAGCCACGGAGTTGAGGCCAAGGCGTTCGATGGCCAGTCTGACCTTCTGTTCTTCTTCGTAAATGAACAGTTTTTCCTTATCGATATAGTAGTCTGCCGCCATGAGCATGGCTTCCAGAGGCACGATTCCGACAATTTCAGAACCAACCACGGGCAGCCCCAGCTTTTCGGCTTCTTTTTTTACCTCCTCGAAAAGAACATGAACAGGGGTAACGTGGTAATCGGTGAGATTAACCGTCACCTGGGCTACGTTATATTCATCGACGAACCAGCCCATGCCCTTGACCTCCTTAAGCCTGCCGGGCTGATCGGGGCCCCGTCCGGCTTCTCTGAGGTTGAGGGCTATACGATGAGCCTGATTGGGAGTTGCCAGCAGGTTGACATTGTAGGCGATGAGAAATTTGCGTGCGCCGGCGGCGGTTATGCCCCACTCGGGCACAAAACTCTGTGGTCCGACATCCGGCTTCCATTGCGGATCCTGCAGGCGTTGAGGTAAGGCCTCATATTCCCCCTGGCGCAGATCGGGCAGTTTGCGCCTATAGTCATGCTCCGCCGCCTCTTCATAGAGATAGAGAGGGATATTCAGCTCTTCTGCGGCTCTGCGGGCAAAGGTTCCGGCAATCTCAATGCATTCTTCCATGGTGACGCCGCTGACCGGTATGAAAGGGCAGACGTCCATAGCGCCGAAACGGGGATGTTCGCCGCTGTGGTTGCGCATGTCAATGCGTTTGCGAGCGACACGGGCTCCGGCCAAAGCGCCTTCTATCACGCTTTCCGGGTCGCCGACGAAGGTGTAGACAGTACGATTGGTAGAAGCACCGGGGTCGACGTCGACAAGAAGACAGCCTTCAGTTTCGCGTATGGCCGCTGCAATTTCTGCTATGGTCTCTTTGTTTCTGCCCTCTGAAAAATTAGGGACACATTCGACTATTTTCTTCATGGTTGTCATTTCTCCATGTGATCATTCAGGGCAACCGGTGACGGTTGCCTGTCCAGTCACGAGACCGGCTCTTTTTCGTGATACGACTCTCAGGTGCAGGCAGGAGCCGCTTGTGTCGTGATGGTCATTCTGCAGCACCCGTTTCGGGAAAAACCCGCCGGCCTTTTTTGTATACTTCGGCAACAGGGGACACACCCGCATGGTAGGCGAGAATTGCAGGGGATTTGCCGTCGAGCAGCAGGAAATCGGCCTGTTTGCCGATATCGAGACTACCGGTTTTCTCCGCCATGCCGATGGCGTAAGCACTGTTGAGGGTAGCCGCCGCCAGTGCCTCGGCGGGGGACATTTCCATGTTGAGGACCGCCAGACCAATTACAAAAGGCATCGATTCTGTGTAGCTTGAGCCAGGATTGCAGTCGGTTGCCAGCGCAACTGCAAGGTTTTTGGCTATCATTGTCCGGGCTTTGGCATAGGGTTTTTTCAGGCTGTAGGCTGTTGCCGGCAACAGCGTGGCAACCACCCCGGCGGTGGCCATGGCGGCCATGTTCTTCTCGTTTGCAGCCAGTAGATGGTCGGCGGAAACAGCTCCGACCTCAGCAGCCAGTCCGGCACCGCCCAGGTCGTGAACCTCATCGGCATGCAGTTTGACGCGCATGCCCATCTTTTGTGCCGCACTGAGCAGGCGGCGGCCCTGAGGGATGGAAAAAACCCCTTTCTCGCAGAAAATATCACACTGTTCTGCTATGCCCTGACGACGCACTGCCGGCAGCATTTCTTCGATGATCAGAGAGATGAAGTCGTCCGCTCTGTCGCGATAGAGTGTTGGAACTGCATGGGCTCCCAGAAAGGTAGCCACAATATCGACCGGGGTAAGGCGACCGGCCGCACCGATGGCTTCAAGCATTTTCAGCTCATTTTCGGTGTCGAGACCATAACCGCTTTTGATTTCCATGGTGGTGGTACCGAACTCAAGCGCGCGGCTGATCTGGCACAGGGTTTTGGCTTGCAGATGTTCGACATCGGCCTCGGCAACAGCCTTGACGGAGGAGAGAATGCCGCCGCCGCGATTCAGGATTTCCAGATAAGGGGTCCCGGCGATGCGCAGCTCGAACTCTTCTTCTCTCAGGGCGGCGAAGCAGTTGTGCGTATGCGGGTCGACGAACCCCGGGATGAGGCATCTGCCGCCGCAGTCATGTGCTCTTTCGAGAATCATAGGGGCAAGCCCGGAAAAGACCTCCTCCTCGTTGCCGACTCGCTCGATCATTCCGTCTACAGCCAAAAGCGCCCCTTTTGAATAGTGGGCGAGAGCACCCTGTTTTTCACCGCATAAGGGGCTGCCGTTGTCCACCGGTGTGTATATCCGGGAATTTTTGAAAAGTGCAGTTGGCATGGTGTTCTCCTGGTATCGGCTAAAGATCGTCAGGCAGAGAGGCAGTAATGGCCGATTCAATCAGTGATGACTCCACCTGGTAAGGGATGGTGATCTGGTCACCATTGTCGTTCTCCCTGTTGTATTCAATGGCGACCTTTATGGCGTTTGCATTGCGGGCCCAGTTGCGACGGGCCACTCCGCCCATGACATCCCAGCTCATGGCCGAGCGGATAATGGCATCGACCCGGTCGCTGCCGTCGAGGACCAGGCCGAAACCGCCGTTGATGGCGTTGCCGATGCCTGTTCCTCCGCCGTTATGCAGAGCCACCAGAGACATACCGCGGGCGGCATTGCCGGCAAAACAGTGCGTGGCCATGTCGGCACAGACATTGGAGCCATCCTTGATATTGGCGGTTTCGCGAAAGGGTGAGTCGGTGCCGCCCGGATCGTGATGATCCCGGCCCAGCATAAGGGGGCCAACTTCACCTTTTCGCACCATATCGTTGAACTTGAGAGCAATGGAGGTCCGGCCCCCGGCATCGGAGTAGAGGATACGGGCCTGGCTGCCGACTACCATTCTATTGGCCTGGGCGTCACGTATCCAGATATAGTTGTCACGGTCCTCTGCCCGGCGTTCCGGGTCGATGCAGGACATGGCTGCCTGGTCGGTTTTTGCCAGATCTTCTGATTTGCCGCTCAGGCAGACCCAGCGGAACGGTCCATAGCCGTAATCGAAGATCGGTCCCATGATGTCTTCAAAATAGGAAGGGTAGATGAAGCCGTCCTTTTCGTCGACACCGTTTTTGGAAACTTCGCGGACACCGGCGTCAAATACTGCCTTGAGAAAGGCATTGCCGTAGTCAAAGAAATAGGCTCCCTGGATGACGAGCTGTTTTACCGCTTCAATATGCTGGTGCAGACTGCTGTCGACGCGATCTTTGAAGGTGGCCCGGTCTTGTGCGAGAAGACGGGTCCGCTCTTCGAAACTGACTCCCTGGGGGCAATAGCCACCGTCATAGACGACATGGCAGGAGGTCTGGTCGGAGAGAAGGTCCACCTGAACCTTTTCTCTGGCCAGGTATTCGAGAAGATCAACAACATTGCCGTGATAGGCTATGGAAGTGGGCTTGCCTGATGCCACGGCCTCTTCGGCAGTGCGAACAATCTCTTCGAGATTGTCGGAGACAACGTCCACCCAGCCCTGGCTGTGCCGCGTGGTGATGCGCGATTTGTCAACCTCGGCGGTGATCGATACAGCCCCGGCAATTTTTGCGGCTTTTGGCT
>JAZBNU010000101.1:0-8926 GCA_036350815.1 Desulfopila sp. | reverse complement strand
ACAAAATGAGGACCAGACGCCCAAAAACTGCATCACTGATGCACTTCGATTCAATAAGGAACAATCATTATGTACAAAACGATCCTGTTTACATCTAATCTATCATCGGTCAGTCGCGTTGCTTTCAAGCATGCTGCCATGCTGGCTACTCAGTTCGACGCAAAGCTTGTTTTGCTCCATATCATGGAGGGACCTTCCAGCAATTATGAAGGCTATGTTTCCAGTGTCTTTGGACAAGACAAATGGCAGCAAGTATTAAAAAACAACAGAGAAGAAGCGAAACATGCCCTTGTCGGCAAAGTGACGCCTAAACAAATTGTAAGAACAGCTCTAAGTGAATTCTGCAAAGAGAACAAGCGAGAGGATGAAAACTACGTAATCCCCAAATATGAAATTGTTGTCAAGGATGGGAATGTAGTTGATACAATCCTTAAACAAGCAGCTGAGTCTAATTGCGACCTGATTATAATGGGTGCAAGCGAAGGATTATTGTCCGGGATTTCAGTTGGAAACAATATTAAATCAGTACTGAAAAAATCAAAAATACCGGTTTTGGTTATACCTGCGGGTCTTGATTAATCAGGAAATTAGAGCTTCTCCCGGATTTTCACCAGCCGATATCTGTTTATCTCATGGAAAATCCGGGAGAATCGTCGGCACACAGCCGTAAGCCATTCATCATACCATTCTGTGTCGGTCCCCGGGACGACATTCACCCGTGAGGAGTCGAAAACTCGCAAAATGCTGCAAAGTCCGCCCGCAGAGATCTCTCTGCTTTTCAGGACAAAAAAATCTTACACCACACCACTGCCGGCGACAGAATTACAGGTTAGGAAAGTACTGGACACAATTATTTGGAATATTTCAGACATACTCCGACAACGTGCTACGCCCAACCAAACTTGATATGCTGCTTGGCAAGTTCTATGTGGGCAGCAGGAAAGCATAAGTGATATATCCTCTATTTTCCATATCTATTTGTGCTGATCGGATACCTCATCTAATACGGGTTCGATTTGTTTGAAAACTCCACGGACTCTCGGGTCAAAATGATCCAGCGTGCTTCTCCCGTCTCCCCCGATGTTATTCCCAACGTTTTTGGTAGCCAAAAGCCGATTTGCACCACCTCTGGCTCCGAAGCGCGGCATATTGATCGGCGCACATGAAAAACCTCTCCTCAAGTGGCGTTTCTGCTCCTCTGAGTCCTCTGGAATATTCCTAGACATACTGTTTGACAGAAAAAAGACCTGCCATCCTTGCAACGTGGGTTAAAATGATAGTATTCGTCCATTCCAGAGGCATCTGAATAAGTGGAATACGTTGTGCCATAAAGAATTTGTTTCAGATAACAGGCTGACTCTTGATTATCTCAAGCATCCTGCGTTAGCGCCTCAGACACCAGGAGCATGGAAATCCATAATTCCGATTCCTGATTATCCCTGAAACTCAGCACCGTGACTTTCGAGGAAACACTGCATTTCTCTTCCGGATGATTAAAGCGTAGCTGATGATTATACGTAATCAGAAACTTTTTTGTTCAATTCCGTAGCAGACATGATATAGTAGAATGTTCGCGCCCACGCTTTTTCTGAATAAACAGAGGACAGGGCACTATGTCGAAAACTGGAGAAACTTACAATCTTCATCATACCTTTAAAAGGGACTGTTCCCGCAACGTATTTTTTTGAGGAGACCGTAGTAGAAGACCACTACAGCCCTCACTACTATCTTTAACTCCATTATGACCATTGACGCAGAGCTTCTACAAAAAATTCCCAAACTCAGCCAATTTGAGCAAACATTCCTTCAGTTTCTCTCCGTTCTCTACGAACCAGCCCACTCGACACTTATCGTTAATTGTTTGAAAAAACTTGATTTACGTGGACCTCGAGGCAACAAGCCCACTATAGCCAACCTCAACCACTACATCACGAAACTCCAAAAACTCGGTCTGCTAAACGACAATCAGCAATGTGCCGAGGAGATAGTTGAGGTTTTAAGCAAGATTTCCGTCCAAAACGGCACATTTCCTACGTTTGCCGGAGTCATTCAGGAAGAAGCTCCTGTCAGCTACTACTATGGAAAATGGTCGACCCGCTGCTGGCGAGCCATGCGTGAATTGCGTATCGGAATTTATACCCAGCAGTTCGATCTGATTGATGAGGCAACGGAGTTTCTCGAACAGCAGTGTAACGAACTGGCCACGCCTCTTCCTCCTACCGTGCAGGTCACAACCCACCCCTTCTCACCGGAATGGTTTCGCTCCCTGCCGGTTTCTTTCCAGTTCTATCTCCTTGATAATGTTTTTCGTTTCGCCCAGCAGAATCTGATAAGGTACCCTCAACTTATTTCTTTTCTACAAAATAAAGAAGAATTTACCGAGTGCAGCAGCGATGAAAAACTGCCGTTTACACGTCTGCTTTTCCATCAACTGCTCTTTCAAGGCGAGATTGAAGCCGCAAATCGATTAATAGCCGAAAACGAAGACGCTTTCTCCGGAACCGGCGCTCAAGGAACATGTCTTTTCCTCCAGGGAAAACTGCAAAAGGCTATTGAATCCTTTACTTCTGACATCAACATCTTAAAATCCTTCAGCAATGACGGCAATGTCGCCTTTTTTGGTGTAACCGGAATTTTTCACATTATGGCTCTACTGCAGTATGAGGACAGTGAAAACTACGGCAAAGTCGCCGACCAAATCAGTATTGCGACAACCAATTTCTCCAGCGGCTCTGAAGTAGAATCATATCAGTATCTTGCCGCAGTTATCGCCGGACAGCAAAGCAACAGGATACCCCAGGAAATACTGAATCTCAAAAAGGACGCTCACCACCACAGCCTCACACTTCTTTTTGCCGGTCTCGCCCAGTACTGGCTCAACAGGTCTCTTCAGTCGCACCTGGAACAGAAGATGAGAGATAAGCTGAGTGTTGCCCTTGACAACGGCTACGACCTCATAGCACTTGCCTATGCTGAAATTCTTGAAAAGATCAGCCACACAAAGAGCGATCTCGAGGAAATCATAATTACTCTCCGCAGCAGAACTTCTCTTATTTCGCTCGTCTCAATCCTGGAACCGGAAGAACCCTGGAAGCGCAGCCTTCAGGCTCTCATTCATGCCACCGGCGACACAGGAAAAACCGCAGCAGAACAGGACATCCGGCTTGTCTGGATGGTAGATTACAAAAAAAAGAAGGTAAGCATCAGCCCTCGAGAACAAAAACGCGGGCTTACGGGAGAATGGAGCAAGGGGAAACCACTGTCGCTGGCACGCCTCTATGAATCTGATAAACTGTCCTATCTCTCCATGCAGGACAGGAAAGTATGCAGAGCCATCAGCAAAACCCACAATCAGGATACTCACAGCACTTCATTCGCTTTAGATCTTGATAAGGCCCTTCTTCATCTAATCGGTCATCCCTTGATTTTTCTCAGCAAATCGCCATCAACTCCCGTAGAATTTATTGCCGGAGAACCAGAGCTGCTCGTTGAAGAGCGAGGAGACCAACTCCATATCAGATTCGCCCAATCAATCGCTGACGGGAATGTCACTGTGTTTCGAGACACCCCCACCCGATTCAAAATCATCAGTATTACTGAAAATCATCGGCGGATTGCTCAGATAACAGGGAAGGACGGACTGATTGTCCCCAAAGAAGCCAGTGAGCAGGTTCTTACAGCCATCGGCAACATCAGTTCTTTCATGACCGTCCATTCCGCTATCGCTGTAGATCAAAGCACACGTAACAAGGCTAATATTACACTTGTCGAAGCTGATTCGACTATTTACATGCACCTGCTGCCCTATGGTAAAGGTTTCCGCCTGGAAATGTTTGTCAAACCTTTTGCCGAGGGAGGCCACTATCTCAAACCCGGTCAGGGTGTGGAAAATCTCATGGCCGAGGTACAGGGAAAACGACTGCAGACCCGCCGCAATCTAGCCCTTGAGGAAGAAAAAGCACGGGACGTCGAAGAGCTCTGTCCCATCCTTGACCTGGCGATTGACATGGAGCAGGAAAATGACCGCGAATGGCATCTGCTTGACCCCGACGACTGTCTCCAGGCATTAGTGGAACTTCAAGCCATTAGCGACAGAGTGGTTATAGAATGGCCCGAAGGAGAAAAGTTAAGTGTCACCCATCAGGCCTCCTTCAAGAACATGAATCTAAAAATACGGACAAACCGGCAGAACTGGTTCAGCATGAGTGGACATCTTACCCTGGATCAGGACCGGATAATTGATCTGAAAGACCTGCTCGCCAGAGTGAAAACATCATCCGGCCGCTTTATCAAACTTGGTGACGGCCAGTTTCTTGCCTTAACACAGGAATTTAAAAAACGTCTTGAGGATCTTACCGTCTATGCCGAAGAGGGAGACAATGAGACAGATGGAGCGGTGCTGGTTCACCCCCTTGCCGCTTTACCCCTGGAAGACCTCACCAGACAGACAGCCACAGACGCCGACCAAGGCTGGCATTCTCAACTGGAACGAATCACTGAAGCACAATCCTTTGTCCCCGAACTCCCGTCAACTCTCCAGGCAGAGCTGCGAGATTACCAGATTGAGGGATTTAACTGGCTTGCCCGCCTTTCCTTTTTAGGAGTAGGTGGCTGTCTTGCTGATGATATGGGGCTCGGCAAGACCCTGCAGTCTCTTGCCATCATTCTTAAAAATGCCAAACAAGGACCATCTCTCGTAGTGGCACCAACCTCGGTTTCCACCAACTGGCAAACCGAGGTAAATCGCTTTACTCCTACATTAAACCTGGTAACCCTGCCGACGAAAAACCGTTCGAAGGCTATCAAAAAGCTGGGCAGCTTCGATTTGCTGATCACAACCTACACCTTGCTGCAGCAGGAAGCCAGGCTTCTCTCTCAGGTGAACTGGCAAACCATCATTCTCGATGAGGCCCAGGCGATCAAAAATGCTGCAACCAAAAGATCAAAAGCAGCCATGTCCCTCAAGGCGGAATTCAAACTGATCACAACAGGAACGCCGATAGAAAACCACCTGGGAGAATTATGGAATCTTTTCAATTTTATAAATCCTGGTCTTTTGGGCTCTATAAACAGCTTCAACGAAAAATATGCTATTCCTATTGAGCGCTTTCAGGACAGGGACGCCAAATTTAAACTCAAAAAGCTTATCAGGCCATTTATTCTCCGGCGAATAAAATCCCAAGTTCTCGAGGAGCTTCCTCCTCGCACCGATGTTACCCTCCAGGTGGAAATGAGTACGGACGAAGCTCATTTTTATGAAGCATTGCGCCAGAACGCCCTTGATATACTGGAAAGCAACAAGGAGAAAAAGGGTCGGCACCTGCAGATATTGACGGAAATAATGAAACTGCGCCAGGCATGCTGCAACCCCCGGCTCATAAGCCCGGATACCAGCATCGAAAGCTCAAAGCTGAAGATATTCTCCTCGGTGGTGGAAGAACTGATCGGTGGGCGCCACAAGGCATTGGTTTTCAGTCAGTTCATAGGGCATCTCAAAATTATCCGGGAGTACCTTGACGCAAAAAAGATTTCCTACCAGTATCTGGACGGCAGTACTCCTTCACGAGACAGGAAGCAGCGTGTTGAGGATTTTCAGGCCGGCAAGGGAGACCTTTTCCTCATCAGCCTCAAAGCTGGAGGACTGGGATTGAACCTGACAGCGGCAGACTATGTTATCCATATGGACCCATGGTGGAATCCGGCTATCGAAGACCAGGCTTCAGACAGGGCGCATCGTATCGGCCAGACCCGGCCGGTCACTATCTATCGCCTGGTCTGCAAGAACTCCATTGAAGAAAAAATCGTTAAACTACATCAGGATAAGCGGGATCTAGCCGGAAGCCTGCTGGAAGGAAGCGATATAAGTGCGAAAATGAGCTCAGATGACCTGATAGATCTAATACGAGAAGGATAGCATGGTCACTGAAAGACGCCTGTTCTCGCTGCGCCCCAAACCACAATACTCACACCCGATGAGAAATCCGGGCTAACCGGCAAGATTTTTCCTGATTAACCCATAAAACATGCCACCGTCGGAACCGAAAGACCATCCCAGATGGGCAAAACAGGAAGCACACAGCGCCAGGCGCCAGACATATCCGGCAAACCAGGTAAAATCCCCGGTTGGCGGACCATGAAGACTGCATCCTTCAGCGCTGCTGAAGCAGCCTATCTCGTAAACGATACCCGCGGGATTGAAAAAGGTGTGGTGATGCTCACCATTGATAGCAATACTATACTTTGGATATGTAATCAGATGGCTGCAGAAACCGCACAGTAGTCCTCTTTCCGCCTCCTCATTCTCTTCAGCCCGATCAGCAATATCTATTTTTGAGGAGGTTCCACCCTCCTCTTTCAACAAACACACTTCTGCCATAGGGTTGTACCGTTGTACCAGGTGCCAATTTGCGGTTTACCGTGTCGACCTGTCAGCCCGTCCTGACAGCAATATAATATTCTACAATGGCTTTCACCATGGCGTCAATGGTGTGTTCTTCCGGCTGAATATCAACTTTTAAACCATTATCTGTTACTGTCTTTCCTGTAATGGGCCCGATAGCCGCAATTTTGACGCCGGCAAGAAGCTCCTTTAATTTTTCTTCGCTGCCGGCCTCGAGCATGGTAAGAAAGTTCCGTACCGTGGAAGAACTGGTGAATGTTATCATATCAACTTTGCCGGCCTCAAGTGCCCGACGCAACTCGTCCTTGCGTCCTTTCGGAAGGACATTTTTATAGACAGGAGCAATGGTGACCTGGGCCCCTGCTCCACGCAGCGTCTCCGGCAGAATCTCTCGACCTTTTTCCGCACGGGGAATGAGGATGTTCCGCCCTTCAACCCCGGCATCGAGCAGGCTTTCTGCCAGCCCTTCACTGGTAAACACTGTCGGAATCAGATCGGCCTTGACGCCATAGGAACGCAGCAGATCAGCGGTACTCTTGCCCACCGCCGCAATACCGGGACCATTCAGATCTCTGGTATCCATATTTTTTTCAAAGAGGCGCTCAAAAAAGTATGTCACGCCATTCAGCGAGGAGAAAACGATCCAATGGTACTCCTTGAGGCGTTCCAGCTCAGCATCAAGCTGATCGTATGAATCAACGGGCTGGATATCAATTGTAGAGCACTCAAAACAGTCGGCACCATTTTCTTCAAGTCCGGCAATGAGCTGGCTGGCCTGCCCACGGGTTCTGGTAACCACAATTTTTTTGCCGAACAGAGGGCGTTTTTCAAACCAGTCGATGGTTTCCCTGAGTTTCACCACCTCCCCCACTATAATAAGAGAAGGGGGTTTAATGCCTGCCTCACTGACAACATCTCTGATGGTTGCCAGGGTCCCCACAACAGTGCGCTGCTCCGGTGTCGATGCCCAGCGGACTACAGCAACGGGGGTCTCCGGGGAACGACCATGCTTGATCAGGTTATCGACGATGATGGGCAGATTTTTTATACCCATATACACCACCAGTGTTCCGGCGCCGGTGGCAAGTTTCGCCCAGTCTATATTTGAATTTTCTTTAGTAGGATCTTCATGGCCTGTCAGAAAAGCCACTGAAGCAGTATAATCACGATGTGTTATTGGAATGCCCGCATAGGTTGCAGCGGCTGTGGCAGAGGTGACCCCGGGAACTACTTCAAAAGGCACTCCGGCAGCATGAAGCCGCTCTAGTTCCTCTCCTCCCCGCCCAAAGATAAAAGGATCACCACCCTTGAGGCGGACAACCACCTTTCCCGCCTGAGCATGATCCACAAGCATCTGATTTATTTCATCCTGGGTGTGTGTATGCTTGGTTCCGCCCTTTTTGCCGGCATAGACCAGTACGGCATCTTTGGGAACATGCTTGAGAAGTTTGGAATTTGCCAGATAATCATAGACGACCACTTCCGCCTTCTCGAGAAGATACTTCCCTCTGACCGTTATGAGGCCCGGATCACCGGGTCCGGCACCGATGAGATACACCTTGCCTACCATTGTTTTTTCGTGACGTTCTTCCATTTCAATTCACGGACACAGATTGTGTCCCCGTCGAGATTCATCTTCTGGATGTCGGCTGTATTGCTGTGCTTGAGAATGTCCGGCCGATCTCCATCTTTAACTGAAGAGGCCAGGACACATGGCATTCTCCAATGTGTCCTGGCCCTTTGATGTTCCTTTACTGAGCGACATAGTAAGATATCCTGATCCAAAAGGCAAAAAAAAAGGGTGCTCTCCCGGTTGCCCGGAGTGAACACCCTCTATCCCGACTGCCTTCTAAACCTTCAATATCAGGCTCCTAAAAGAAAAGCAGACTACAGCTCTTTCATTATTGCATCAGTTACTTCACCAATAGAAACAGATCCATCAACGGAAATGACTTTGGGGCCACCGGCATTTTTGAAATAATTCACTGCCGCCATGGTACCGGTTACCTCGTCATAATATATTCCATGACGCTTGTTGATTGCCTCTTCGTCCTGGTCGTCAGCACGGGTTTTCAACTCGCCGCCGCAAACACGACAGACCAGTTTTCCATCTTTTTCCACGGGTTTGATGGCATCAAAGGCAATATGGTTTGGATGGTTATTGTCATTGACACAGAGACGGCGCCCCATGATCCGTTCTTTTGCAATTTCACGGTCCAGTACGATCTCTATTACATAGTCGAGGGCCAGACCTTCTTTTTCCAGCGTATCAGCCAGGGTCACCGCCTGATCTTTGGAGCGGGGAAAGCCATCCAGTATCCAGCCGTCTTTACAGTCTTCTTTCTGCAGCCTGGCAATCATCATCGGAATAGTGATATCATCGGGTACCAGGTCACCGCGATCGATGTACTCTTTTGCCTTTTTACCAAGCTCAGTACCCCCGCCGATATGTTCACGAAATATCGCACCGGATTCAATGTGGGGAATATCGTACTTTTTCTGCACTATCGCGCCCTGAGTACCTTT
>JAZBNU010000100.1:0-9964 GCA_036350815.1 Desulfopila sp. | reverse complement strand
CGCTGTAGCCGCGCCACTGGCTGAGGAGATTGCCGTGTGAACGGAAAGATGCACCGAAAAGCAGATGTCCGTTGGTGATACGGTTATCGACCCAGTCGACGAACTGACCAAGCAAATCGGCTTTGCCTCTGCCTCTGGCGATGCGTTCCTGGACCTCCAGTCGGATCAGGTCTGCCGCATGACGAAGTTCTGCAGAGTCGTTCATGTATCTGATGTCGCTTGCCCAGAGGCTTTTGTCTCTGACGCTGCCGAGCAGTCCGGTCAGGCTCGTGTAATGGTAGAGAGGCTCCCGGGGATTATCGCTGAAGAGTTTTTCAGTAAGCGATCCTATGCTTTTCTTTTTATTCTGCACTTTTCTGTCTGCTCACGGAGGTCTTTCACTCTACTGTTTTGAATTAAAAAAAAGCAATTACATTGATATACGGCAGCCAGTGATAAAAGATACTCATTCACGTCATGGAAAGTTCGTTCAGCCTGTCAAAAAAATCGGGGAATGTCTTCGATGTGCAGCCGGGGTCATTTATAGTCACTCCTGTATCCCCTAGAGCAACCAGAGCAAAGCACATGGCCATGCGATGATCGTTGTAGGTATCTATTGCGGCATGCCTTAGTTTTTCAGGCGGAGTGATGGAGAGATAGTCAGCTCCTTCAACAACCTCGGCCCCAACCTTTCTCAACTCGGTGGCCATGGCGGCGAGCCTGTCGGTTTCTTTGACCCTCCAGTTGGCGACGTTGCGGATCACCGTAGTCCCTTCGGCAAACAGGGCGGTGGTAGCAATGGTCATGGCGGCGTCGGGGATATGATTTAGATCGAGATCAACTGCCTTGAGAATTCCTTTTTCCGCTTCAATAAAATCGTTTCCCCAGGTGATTTTTGCTCCCATTTTCTGGAGAACTTCGGCAAAATGTCTGTCGCCCTGCATTGAGGCAAGACCAACGCCGTTGACCCGCACCTTGCCGCCTTTTATGGCTGCTGCGGCAAGAAAGTAGGAGGCTGAAGACGCATCTCCTTCTATGAGGAAGGTTCCAGGGCTGTGGTAGAGCTGACTCCCTTCAATTGCAAAGGTACTGTATCCCTGGTTTTCGACAGTAACGTTGAACTGTTCCATCATCTTCAGGGTAATATCAATATACGGCTTTGAAACCAGATCTCCTTTGATGGTGACCGTGGAGGAGTGACGTGCCATCGGCGCAGCCATGAGAAAAGCGGTGAGAAACTGGCTGGAGACTGAGCCGTCGATGGACAGGGCACCACCCTGTAATCCTGATGCGTTTATCCGCAGAGGAGGATAGCCTTCGTTTTTCAGATAGCTGATGTCGGCACCGGTTTTTTGCAGAGCGGTGACAAGATCACCGATGGGACGCTCTTCCATGCGTTTCTCTCCGGTCAGCGTATAGGTGCCATGTCCGAGGCAGAGAACGGCGCACAGGGGTCGCATGGCTGTCCCGGCGTTGCCGAGAAACAGTTCCAGTCGTTCATTGGAAAAGGGGCCGCCCCGACCCTCGATCACGCATTTGGTGCGGGTTTTGTCAAGACTCCAGGGTACTCCCAGTGCTTTGAGGCTCTTGAGCATATGGGAGACGTCGTCGGAGTCGAGAAGATTGGTAAGTGTGGTGGTACCACGGGCCAGCGCGGCCAGCAAAAGGGCACGGTTGGAAACGGACTTTGAACCGGGCAGATTAATCACACCATCTACCAGTTTTATGGGCTGAAGAGTCAGGGAGGACGAGTTCTTCATGACGATTTTTTCGTGATAATTTCTATTGGTTGGGAAAAATCCAGCAACCTCTCACTATATTCCTTCTTCAGGTTGTTGAGAAATTCGGGATTGATTTTCCCTTTCCAGGTTGTAACGGAATAGAAACGTTTCGGGATGGTTGTCTCTTCCGGCTTGAAACCTGTGGCAAAGCGCACCTGCCAGCGCAATTTTCGGATATATTCCGCTGTTGAAGCAAGAGAAGTGGCAATTTCAGGATAGCCCGCAGTCTCCAGGCATTCGGCCAGCATTTCATCTGTATACACTGATCGGGCAAACAGACAGGCCACCATGGAGGTGAGCAGTACCCGTCCCGTTTCGTCGTCCATAAGAAAGGAAACGGCTTTGTCGACATCCTGATCACTGTGTTTCTGATCCCAGGAATAGGCTCCGGTGTCGAGATGGGAGTGCCTGAAACTCAGGGACTGGGAAGCGAAAAAAAGCTCACCGGTGGCGTAACCTGCCATCTCCTGGCCCAGCACGCAGGCAAAATCTTCCCCGCCGTATCGTGCGGCTGCCTTCAGGGTGCCCTGACCGAGAAGTTTATAGAAATCATTGATACCTTTGCCGAGAAAGGCGGCGGCTTTAATATAGTTTTGAGCAGAGCCGAAACGCAGAGGTACCAGCGTCTCATCCTCTGAGATCAGACCCCGTTCAACGGCCTCGGTGGCCCAGGCTAGAGCAACACCGGCTGACATGGCATCCAGGCTGACTTTTTCCAGAGCGTCCAGGATTCTCAGGATATCGAAGCTGTCGCTCACTCCCAGCATGGAACCTGCGGCAAAAATAGGCTCATAGTCATATGCCACCTGGTGAAAGTGATATCTGTTGGCCTCTAAAGACTTTTCCCGAAAATAGCCGATGTGGATACATCCCACCGGACAGCCGGAGCAGGCGCCGTTGCGCAAAAGTGTCTTGTCGGCAAAGGCTTCGCCGGTAATGGTGCTGATGGCGGGATCAGATGTCTTTTGCAGATTATTCCAGGGCAGAGACTGCAGATCATTGAGCGGTTCAAGGTTGGCAGGGGTGCCGAGATTGTAATATTTGTGCATCATGTCGGTTGAGGTCATGCGACCATACAGTTCCTGATACAGCTTGGTGTACTCCCTGCTTTCCGGTTGGTTAAAGTCACTGTCGCCATGGATGATGATGCCTTTAAGGTTTTTCGCGCCCATCACCGTACCGCCGCCCATTCTGCCGAAATGCCGGTAGGTGTCGATATTGATGCATGCCATGGCCGAGCCTGATTCACCCGAGGGACCGATACGGAGAATAGAGCGGTGTCCGCTGTTTCGACTGAACATCTTCCGCATCAACTGGCCGCTGGAGAGGGCATTCATGCCGCGCATAAAACCAGCGTCCTTCAATTCGATGTGGTTGGCGCCAAAACTGAAGCAGGAGAGCGCTTTGGCCCTGCCGGTGATAACCACTGCGTCAAGATCGGCAAAACGAAGGGCAAAGGCGGCCCTGCCTCCGCCATGACTTTCAGTATACTGATCATGATAGGGAGATTTGAAGGCACAGACGACTTTGCTCATTAACGGAAACAGGCCGGTCAGGGGACCGATGGCCAGAATAAAAGGCTGTTCTTCATCACTCCAGGGTTTGTCCGGATGACCATAGATGGAAAACAGTAAGGCAGCCAGTCCGCTTCCTCCGACAAATTGGTTGCGGCCGTCATGGTAGATGATTTTGCCCCGCTGCTCATTGAGATTGTAGAGCAAAACCCTGAAATGCTCGCGGATCATAGAAGCACCTCTTCTATATCATCATTTTCCTGATAATCGAGGCAATTTTGGGGGCAGAAGTCGACACACCTGCCGCAGTGTAGGCAGACGAACACTTCTTTCTCACTATTTTGATAAATGGCATCCACGGGGCATGCAGTTGCACAGTCACCGCAGCGTATGCATAATTTTTTGCGGACGATCACACCCCCGCCTTTTCTTTGGCTGTATGCTGTTGTGGGACAGACCTCGGCACAGGGCGCTGGGTTGCAGGCGAGACAGCGATTGGCTCTGAAACCGGTCGATAGTCCGCCGGTAGATTCAATGCGGATGCCGGCACAGCTCCAGGAAAGTTTTTTGTGGATGAGCCTGGCGCAGGCCAGTGAGCACGAGTGGCATCCGGTGCATTGATCCATTCGAGGTGTTGTCAGAAGTTTCATGAATATTTGAATCGTGGAGTGTATTTGCAGTAAAGACAGTTCTTCCATTTATATACCATAAATATAGTATGCCAACATAGAGATTATGGCAACCTTCAAGTTTTATAGAACAATATCCGAATATACCGGTTCTTTGGCGGAGTTGTCCTCCCGAAAAGTTCATATTGTTTGTTGCCACCTCGGGGAAAAGGGGATAAATAGAAGTGAAATTATAGAATCGTGCAGGAGCGGCACAGACAGATAAACGAACAGGATATTCCAATCTTCGGAGGTTTACATGAAATTTCCAATAGACCTGAGCGTCTATAAAAAACTGGTTTTTACAACATCGCAGAAAGAGTTGAACACAGAGCAGCGTGAACAGCTGTTGCAAAACATACAACTGGTTCGAGACAGCATTGTCTTCTTTACCGCCCTGGCGAATTGCAAGGGCCTGGGAGGACATACGGGCGGTGCCTACGATATCGTCCCGGAGGTTCTTGTTCTGGACGGTTTTATGAATGGTGATGACAGGTATCATCCTGTTTTTTTTGATGAAGCCGGGCACAGGGTGGCTCTTCAATACATTATGGCTGTGCTGAACGGCCATGCTGATATCTCTACCCTTTTACATTATCGTGAGTTTAAAAAAGGGTTGTACGGTCATCCGGAAAGAGATGATGAGAATGGCATATTTTTCAGTTCCGGGCGTCTGGGGCATCTGTGGAGTCATGTTAACGGTGTTGCCGAGGCACTTAAAGAGAAGGTTGTGGTCATGCTGGGCAGTGACGGTTCACAGCAGGAGGGTGATGATGCTGAGGCGGCCCGCTATGCTGTTGCCAGAAACCTCAACGTCAAACTGCTCATCGATGACAACGATGTTACCATTGCCGGTTATCCCAGTAAGTATATGACCGGGTATGATATTGGTAAAACCCTTGCCGGACATGGCTTGCAGGTCAGTGAAGGAGACGGGGAGAATATTGATGAGCTCTTTAACCGTATCAGGGAAAGTCTGTTGGCTGAAGGACCCGTGGCCCTGGTAAATAAAAGGAAGATGGCCATCGGGGTTCCAGGAATAGAGGGATTGCCCAAAGGCCATGATGTTATTCCCGTGGATATGGCAATATCCTACCTTGAGTCGAAAGGGCACGCTGCTGCAGCACTGCTTCTGCAGGAGACGATAAAAGACGGCGGTTCGGTTGAGTATCTCGGCAGCAGCAGCGAAACTGCGAAATGCCGTGATGATTTTGGTAAGATAGTCTCCGAAATTCTCAGTCAGATGAAGAGCCCGGAAGAAAAGGTCATTGTCATAGATTCTGATCTTGAAGGCTCCTGCGGGCTGCACCATATTCGAAAAAATTGTCCGCAGGTCTATGTCCATGGCGGCATAATGGAGAGAAATAACTTTTCCGTGGCTGCCGGTTTCGGTTCTACACCAGGACGACAGGGGATCTTCGGTACCTTCTCAGCCTTTCAGGAGATGGTCGTTTCGGAAATAACAATGGCCAGGCTGAACAAAGCCAACGTTATTGCCCATTTCTCTCATGCCGGTGTGGATGACATGGCCGACAATACCTGTCATTTTGGTGTCAATAACTTCTTTGCCGACAATGGTCTGGGAGAAGATGATACCAGACTCTATTTTCCTGCCGATGCCCTGCAGTTGAAGGCGATGCTTGGCAGAATTTTCAATGACAGCGGTCTGCGCTTTATCTATTCCACCCGTTCAGCTACTCCATTTATCGAAAAAAAGGACGGCAGCCGCTTTTTTGCTGGTGACTATGCCTTTGTTCCGGGAAAAGATGAGATAATTCGTGAGGGCAGTGATGGCTATATCCTTTCCTATGGTGAAATGCTGTACCGCTGCCTTCATGTGGTTGAACTTCTCCATAAAGAGGGCGTGGATGTGGGGCTTATCAATAAGCCGACACTCAACGTTATCGATGAGGAGATGCTTGCCAAAGCAGGAAAATCTCCCTTCCTGCTGGTAGTGGAAACGCAAAACAGGAAAACCGGCCTGGGTATGCGATACGGTACCTGGCTGTTGGAAAACGGCTTCACTCCTCGCTATGCCCATATGGGTTCCCACAAGGAGGGACGCGGCGGATTGAGCGAGCAGATACCCTATCAGGGTATGGCAACGGAAGATATTCTAGCCAGAGTCCGTTCATTGATGAAGTAAGAAGAAGGTATTTCTCTGTCCCGTCATTGCAGTAGAGTCACAAGAGCTGCAATGACGGGAATTCCTCCACGTCCTATTTTGCCTCCAGGGGCAGTCCATAGGAATTCTGTCCAAGAAGGAGATAGGCATCTCCACTGATCAGCGACATCATTGAATTGTCTGCCAGGTTGCAGCGAAAACCCTGACACGCCCGGGGACGGTAGTGGTATATCTTGCAGTAATAGAGATCATTTTTCCGCTGGAGGAAAACACAGCCCTTATTGTCAGGGTGAATCATAAAGACCTTCCCATCTCTGCCGGCATCTTCTCTGGCTTTTTCAATTCCTTTCTCCCGAATTTCCTTCAGGCTGATATCGATACCGACCTCGCCGCCCATTTTTTTTATAAATGCAACCTCATCTTCCTGCAGGGTAATTTTGCGATACTGCTTGCAGCAGTTGCCGCATTGCCTGCATGGGGTAAAAAGGGTATTTAGTGCACTGCTTTCAAAGGGAGTTTTCATGTTTCTTTACTGGATGGTCCAGTACCTTTTAAGAGGGTGATTATCGAGAAGGGCAGCAGCCCTGTTACAGTTCAATACGCCGATTTTGCCGCTATTGCTTTTTTGGAGACTTTCCAGTGTTGCGATGACGGAAGCCTCCAGTGATACAGGATTATACCCGCCTTCAAGGACAAACATCAGGCGACGGTCACAGACATCGGCGGCATACTGCTGCAGCATGGTGGTGATGGTGCCGAACCATTCTGTGGAGAGAGTGGTATTGCTTATGGTGTCGTGCCGATGACCGTCATAACCGGCAGAGACCAGGATGATCTGCGGCATATACTGCTCCATCAGCCCCTGGAGAAGGCGACCGATCAGGAAGGTAAATTGCTGATCGCCGAACTGGGCAAATACTGGAATATTGATAGTATAGCCTTCGCCGTCTTCTTTGCCGACCTCTTCCACTTTGCCGGAGAAGGGAAAGAGGTTGTCCTGGTGCAGCGAAACAAAAAGCACCTTACCGGACTCATAAAAAATCTCCTGGGTTCCGTTGCCGTGATGGGCGTCGAAGTCGAGAATCAGAATCCGCTGCAGCTTGTAACAGTCCAGCAGGTACTGGGCGGTTATAGCAATATTGTTGAGGATACAGAAGCCCATACCTCTGCCGGGTTCGGCATGATGCCCCGGCGGTCGTATCAGAGCAAAACCACTGTTGAATTCACCGGCCATAATGTTGTCGGCCATTTCAAGGCAGCCGCCGGCTGCAAGCTGCGCTGTTGCAAGAGATTCCTGCATCAGATAGGTGTCCCGGTCGTAACTGAAGGGGTTGTCAAGTGTACTGTGGTGTCGCACCTGCTCAAGATAGAAAGAGGAGTGAACCGTCATTATGGTATCGATGGCGGCTGGGCGGGGTTGCAAAAAATAATAGCTTTTCTTGAATTTCTCCTGAATGGAGCTGTACAGAGAATACAGCCGCTTCGGGTTTTCCGGAGAGTCGTGCGTAATCGAATGTTTGAAATATCGGTCGTCAAAAAGCAGACCACATTTTTTATTCATAATGATAACGATAAATAGCTTCCTGCAAATATACTGGGCGGCTGATGCGATAGAGATTTCCGGTCCGGCGAATACCGCTGTCGTCATAGGTAAGGGTTTCTATCAGAGAAAACCCCAGCTTCTTCAGGCATCTCTGCTGTGCCAGATTGTCAAGGTCGGTGTACATTTCAACATGCTGGACCTTGATTTTATCAAAGAGGTAAATCAGGAGGAACTTCTGTGCCTCGGTACCATAGCCTTTGTTGCGTTCGGCCGGTTCAGCAATCTTAACTGCCACCGTGGCGGTATCCTGTCTTCCTGAAGAGAGCCAGTAATGGATGGTGCCCAAGGCTGCACCACCTCGTTTCTCGATAAGGAACAGTTTCTCCTTCTCGCTCCAGAACATACCGGCCATATATCTTTGCAGCAGATCGTCTTTGACAAGGTGCTCCGGGGAAAGAAAGTCGCCGTAGGAGCCGGGAGATCTCGACCAGCGCCATAATGTTTCGAGATCCTCACGGAGGATGCGACGAAGCAGGAGTCTGTTGGTGAAGACTTTTTCAGTGAATGGCTGCATTGTTCCCATGGTAGATTTGAGAGAAAAGAAAACAGTTAAAAGAGCCCGACTGTCTCGGGATAAAACGGCCTGATCGCCAGATACGCGATCAGGCCGGCCTGACTACATCTCATTGATTACTTTGTTGAGGGTTTGCGATGATTCCTGCAGTTTTTTCAATGCTTCCACTGTTCCGTCAATGGAAAAATTGACGGACTGAGCAGCCTGTTTGTTGGCATGAGAAGAAGAGACCACATTGGTGATCCGATCTTTTACCTCCAGACCGTTTTCGTTAAGAATATCGGTTTTTACATTGAGGTCCTTGACGGTCCCGGAGATGGTCACAATTCCCTCGGAAATTTTGCTCATTGCTTCTAAAGCGGTGTTGATCACCTCACTGCCGTCTCCCAGCATTTTCATGCCGTCCTTCATCACGCCGATGGTTTCCCGTGATTCTTCTTCAACCTTTTTAACGATATTGGCGATATCTACCGCAGATTTCGAGCTGTTTTCCGCCAGTTTACGGATCTCATCAGCCACCACGGCAAAACCGCGGCCGGCATCACCAGCACGGGCAGCCTCGATAGCAGCGTTGAAGGCAAGCAGATTGGTCTGCGACGCGATCTCTTTGATGATATCGACAAAGCTGCCAATCTTTTCCAACTGGCTGACCAGATTGGCGACCATCTGATTACTGCCTTCCATGGATTCATTGATGGCTTCCATCTTTTTACCTGCTTCTGTTCCGGCCTTTCTGCCCTGTTCGGCCTCGGTGGCGACGCGGTTGGTCAGATTTTCCGATTCGGTTGTGGCACTCGCCATTTCTGCGAGGAATTTGACCATTTTTTCTATTGTCTGGGCTGATTCATCAAGAAGTCTTACCTCCTCATCAATCTTTTCATTCATGGATTCAACATGTGAGGTTGCCTCGTTCATCTGCGTCATTGAGGTGCTCACCAGTTGTGTGACCTCTTCACTGGACTGATTGATAAGGCGTTCCACTTCTGCTTCGGCGGTGATATCGACGAGATATTCCAAGCCCCCTTTGATGTTGCCTTTGGCATCTTTGACGGCAACACTTGTCACTTTGATGGGAATATCACGGCCGCGTATATGGGAAACTGTCTGTTCCGACACTGAGGAGTCACTTTTCATTGACTGTTGGATAGCACACTGGCCGGTCCTGCAGATGTCTTTGCTGAAAAGATCATAGCACTTTTTACCGATTGCTTCGTCTACTGTGGTATTGGCCATTGCTGCACCCGCCGGGTTGATATAGGTGATATTAAAATCGGTATCGACGGAATGAATGGGATTAGGGATGGCATTGAGGTTTTCGATCTTTTCGTCGGCCGCCTGTTTTTGTCTTGATTCTTCTGTTATATCTAGAACATACTCCAGAACGCCCTTTATGTTGCCCTTGGCGTCTTTAATAGGTGACCCGGTATATTTAATGGGAATGATAACACCTTCCCCTGGTCTGGCGATGGTTTGCTCGGTCACCACAGAGTCGGTCTTCATGGCCCTGGCACAGGCGCACTTCTCCGTTTGACAGTGCGGTGTTTTGAACAGATCGTAGCATTTCTTGCCTAGAACCTGATCAGGAGTGGAACCGACTACTCCGGCCCCGGCGGGATTGATGAAGGTGATATTGAAATCGGTGTCCATCGCCATAATGGGTGTCGGGATGGTGTTAAGATTGTTGATTTTCTCCTCGGCGGCCTGCTTCTGCTTCGCCTCCTCGGTGACATCAAGGACATATTCCAGGGCGCCCTTGATATTGCCCTTGGCATCCTTGATG
>JAZBNU010000099.1:0-9358 GCA_036350815.1 Desulfopila sp. | reverse complement strand
TGACACTATAGAGGTGTATTTTCTGCAGAACAAACGATCTGAACAGATCTTCACTACCAGACTGGGCTCCGGTTCCAGCCAGGCTCACCTCGAGGAAGCGTGGCGCAATCATATCCCGGTGCAGGGGCATGTCAAGGCAGAGATCAAAGGCGGGTTTGAAATTACGCTTGCCGGTAACGTACGAGCCTTCTGCCCATATTCCCAAATGGGTTTGCGCCGGGTTGAAGATGCTGCAGCGGCCTATCTCGACACGCAGATGACCTTCCGTATTACTCGATTCGAAGAAAACGGCCGTAATCTCGTCGTCTCGGCGCGGGCCATCCTGGAGGAGGAACGGCTTCAACAGAGAGAAGTTTTGAAAAACACGCTTGAAGTAGGAAAAACGGTCAATGCGGTTGTCACATCCATCAGAGATTTTGGTGCGTTTGCCGATCTCGGCGGTGTAGATGGCCTTATACCGGTATCAGAAGTAGGATGGAGCAGAGTAGAAAATATTGCCGATCATTTATCAATAGGCCAGGAAGTAAAAGTTATTGTCAAAAGCATTGACTGGGAGAAAGATCGGATTTCCCTGAGCCTGAAAGAAACGCTGGAGAACCCGTGGGACAGTTTTATACAAGAATTTTCGGCTGGCTCAAAACTGATCGCCAAGGTCTCGCGCCTGGCACCATTTGGCGCATTCGTCACCCTGACATCCGGGATAGACGGGCTTATTCACATTTCAAAACTTGGGAACGGCAGGAGAATCAACCACCCTCGTGAAGTGCTCGAGGCCGGACAGGATATCGAAGTAATTATTGAAGCTGTGGATGAAGCAGAAAAAAGGATAAGCCTGATCCCTTCCGACTACCAGGCTCCCGAAGATACGGAAGAGGCGGAGAAGCAGGAATATAAAAAATTTCTTGCGCAATCAAAACGTTCTCAAGATGGAGATCTGGGCAGCCTTGGGGCACTGCTGAAGGCGAAACTGGAAGAAAAAAAGAAATAACCTGTTTATAGATTATACATCTACTGCCGCTAGGTGCTGACGCAGCGCTTCAAACATGATAACACCTGCGGCAACAGAGGAATTAAGGGAGTCAAGCTGGCCAACCATGGGGATGGAGACAAGAATATCGCATTGCTTCCGTACCAGGGGGCGGATTCCCTTCCCTTCACTTCCTACAACAATACAGGCCGGCAGGCAAAGATCAGTTTGGTACAGCGACTGGGCTTCGCTTTCCTTCACTGCGCCAAACACCCATGCACCAGCTTTTTTCAACTGCTGCAGCGCTGTCGCCAGATTAGTCACCTGGCATATATCAATATGGGACATTGCTCCGGCAGAAGACTTGGCGGCAACACCACCAAGGGGGGCAGATTTCTCTCGCGTGACAACAACGCCTGTCATTCCTGAAGCATGTGCAGACCTGACAATAGCGCCGAGATTGTGAGGGTCCTGAATTGTGTCGCACACCATCAGCCGCGGCATTTCTCCCTCTTTCACTTTTTCCTCGAACTTCTGCAGCAACTTCTCAAACGGCAGCAGAGGGGTACTGCTCACCCTGGCAACAATCCCCTGATGGCGAATCGGCACATTATCGTCACCGGCAACCTTCAACGTAGTTACAAAAGAGAGCTTGAGCCTGCTTTCCCTGGCGGTCTTGATAATTTCTTCCCACTTTGACCCCCGCTTATCCTTCTGGATAATCAACTCAACAATCCGATCCGGTTCCTTACTGACTGCTTCTGACACCGGGTGAATCCCCCAGAGCAAATCATCACTCAATCTAACAACACGTTTGTCTCTTCCTGATGGATGAGAATCGTTCTGTCTTTTCATGGAAGTATTGGACCCCCGCAGAGAGTCTCTCCTGTTATATGACGCCTGCTCCGGGCACGTTCGGCAAGAATTACAGATTCAAACATTCGCACAGCATTGTCAACGGTATCGTTGACAATAACATAATCAAACTGATCCATGGCTTTCATTTCGCCGGCAGCATTGCGGAGCCGTATCTGGATAGTCTCATCACTGTCAAGTCCCCTGCTTCGCAATCGCTCTTCTAATTCTTCAAGGCTCGGAGGCATAAGAAAAATGTATGCTGCATCAATCTCCCCACTTTTTTTTATGATCTCAGCACCCTGAACATCTATATCAAGAATAACATCGACTCCGCTGTCGATTTGTACCGCAACTCCTTCCCTGCTTGTCCCGTAAAAATTGCCATGAACTTCAGCATATTCAAGGAAATCATTTTTCTTTCGCATCGCTGTAAAGGTCGGCTGATCAACAAAATGATATTCCACCCCATCGCTTTCGCCCTGCCGAGGCTGACGGGTCGTATGCGATATGGAAAAAGCAACACCCTGAATATTGCTCATGACTTTTTTCAAAACAGTAGATTTCCCGGTACCTGACGGTGCAGACAAGATAAAAAATTTCCCCCGACTCATGTTGTTTTATCCTTTTTGCCGTTGAGCACTGATCAGTTCAGCAAGCTGCTGATTTGTCTGTGCAGCCAGCATACGCTGACTGATTGTTTCGGTCTGGACCGAAGAAAGGACGATATGGTCGGAATCCATAATGATAATTGACCGGGTCCGTCTACCTTCGGTAACATCCACAAGCTTACCATTTTTTTTGGCTAATTCTTTCAGCTTTCGGGCAGGAGATGAGCCGGTATTTATAACCGCAACAATTCTTCCCATGTTGACAGTGTTTCCGAAACCGACGTTGAGCAATTGCATACGCTTTATCTGATGTATGGAGGTTAGAATAACGGTGATGACAAAAATACGATTAGCGGAACAGCCCTCTACTCTATGTTCTGCACCTGTTCACGGATTTTTTCCAGTTCACTTTTTAAATCAACCACAAAATGAGCAGTTTCTGCATCATTGATTTTTGATCCCAGCGTATTCACCTCACGCAAAAATTCCTGAAGAAGAAAGTCCAGTTTTCGTCCGACAGTGTCTTCTTCCTTAAGAAAGGTATAAAATTGCTGCAAATGACTGCGAAGGCGAACCAGTTCTTCTGTAATATCAGTCTTATCAGCCATGATGGCTGCTTCCTGATGCAATCGTACAGGATCGAGGTCAAAGGTACCGAGCAGTTTCTCCAAT
This sequence comes from Desulfopila sp., assembly GCA_036350815.1. Lineage (GTDB taxonomy): Bacteria > Desulfobacterota > Desulfobulbia > Desulfobulbales > Desulfocapsaceae > Desulfopila_A. The sequence goes on along the minus strand of JAZBNU010000099.1, from coordinate 6,253 downwards.
TTTTCCTGCAGGCTTCGCATTCTTTTTTCAAGCAAATGAGGTACAAGTGCATCAATTTGTGCTATGATCCCCGCAAAGCTATCAATTCGCTCCCGGAGATCGCGATGGAGACTGTCCCCTTCCTGAAGCCTCATTACCTCGCAACTCTGTAGAGCCGATTTCAGAGCCTGCTCAATAACCGGCCAGACAATCTCCAGGTTTTCTTCCTGCTGGTCTGTCGACAGAACCCCTGGACAGGATGCTATCTGCGAAAGGGTTGTATCATCTGTAATGCCTAGCTTCTGGGCCATAGTTGCCAGGGTTCTCCGGTACTCCGCCGCAAGTTCATTATTGGCTGTAACTTTGTGGAGATCGGAAAAATCACCTTGAACATTAAAAACAAGATCAACCCGACCTCGTTGATGATACGCGGCAATCGTTTTGCGAATCTTTTCCTCGAGTGCGCTATACCCACGCGGCAATTTGATTTTCACGTCGAGAAAACGGTTATTGACACAACGGACTTCCACTGTCCAGACACGTCCACCACTCTCCATTTCACCCCGGCCAAAGCCGGTCATGCTCCTCACTGTCATGTTCCCGCACCATACTGATATTTATATGTATTCTAAAACAGGAAAACGATGCAGGTGGCAAACCCTGCATCGTTTCACTGGTCGGAAGAGAATAACAGCCGCTGTCTCACATTTGAGAAAGTCGGCAATTACTGAGCGCTATTTCAAGACTTTGTTCAATTCCTCAATAAGGGCATCGCTCACGTCCAATGCCGTATTGTAAAAAATCACACCATTTTTGGAATCGAGAATCATTGAATATCCATTCTTGGCACCAAAAGCATCAACTACTTTTTCAAGCTCTTTGATAATTGGTTCTAGCTCTTTATCCTGCAGTCGCTTCATCTCCATACGGGCATCTTCGGTCTTGGTCTGCAGATCGCGGCGCATTCGATTGAATTCGAGTATCTGTTCATCCCTTTTTTCTTTGGTCCAGACAGAGCTCTTCTTTTCTATGTCCTGTTGCATTTCCTGCAGCTGCTGCTGCTCTTTTTCAAAACCGGCTTCAAGTTCATTCTTTTTCGCCTCAAAGACCTCCTTCGCCTTCAAACCGGCCTCAGATTGGACCAGCACCTTCTGAACATTCATTATTCCAATTTTTAAACTACCAGTGTTTTCAGCAGCGCTGATCACCCCAACGGAGCAAAGAATGAATAAGAAACATGCAACCAACAATCTCAAAATACGCAAAAACATAATGATCTCCAGCTTAGTTCTCTATTAAAACAATCTCCGGTTTCCATGAAGTATTTCTTGGCACTCCGCCCCCAAAAACATCAATCGAAGGACTGTCCAATCGTCCAAGAAACTTTGTTACTGCATAATAACAAAATCGTCTCTTCGGTTCTGAGCCCAGGAAAGCTCATCATGGCCATGAAGAAGGATTCTTTCCTCTCCAAAACTGATGGTTGAAATTCTCGCACCATCTATGCCCAGATCAACAAGAAATTTCTTTGCGCTGAGGGCGCGGCGCTCACCTAGAGCCATGTTGTATTCGTTTGTACCGCGTGGATCACAGTTTCCTTCAATGCGAACCATGACGTCTCCGTTTTCTTTTAGAAAATCAGCGTTCGCCTTAATTCTACTCACCTGATCTTCACGAATGGCGGATGAATCAAAGTCAAAATAGACCGGCAGCATCGGAGCGGAAGTACGACCTTCAGAGATTGCTGGGAGGGCAGGAGAATCGAGAGATTCAGGCGTTCCTGCTGTCTGAGCCTCCGGGCTCGCTGGAGCCATTTCAGCATCGGTATGGCTGTCGGAACCGCAGCCGGAAAGGGTTAGAATAGAAAATGCAATAACAGCCAACAACGCTACCTTGATCCTGTCAGTCATGGTGAAAACCTCCATTTGATTTTTTTTGGTATAGAAAATCGGTCATTCTACCGCTCAACTTGCCATGAGAAAACTTTTGAGAAAACACCGGAAGACCCGGGCATCCTCAACCCCCTATATATATAAGAAAATGCACCTAATTCAAGAATTATTTTTTAAACAAGCCTTTCTGTTTAAAAAATATTATATAGGTGCAGCACAACAAAAAAGAAGACCCCTACCAAACCCCTGTAAAGACCGATCATACGAGCCGAGCAAACAGAAATTTCACAAATTCGTAACAATTCAAACATATTAGAAAAATTACCATGGTATACGGTAGTCACCCCACTGAAAATAGCAATGGCCTTCTCTCCGATTATTTTTTTTCTAATTCCATTGGCACTTTTTTTGGAATTCACCGGAAGGTTTTTGATTCCGTATGGAATGCTCTCACCGATAAGTCCGGTAATTCCGCTCTCTATATATCAATGGAGATCGGCGCAGACCCAGACGTTTACAATCCCATAAAACACCATATACGCAAAATAAATATTCCCCCCGATTCAAACCAGGATGTGTTGCTGCATCTGAAAAAGCTCCTCCATGGTCCCGGAAAAATCCCTAACTACGGTGGTGGTCTTGGAGTTCTTGCCGGAGACACTCTCAAAAGCTATGCAGATTTACACCTACCGGTTGTTGCTGTCAGTCTGCTGTATCGTCACGGTTATTTCTTCCAGTATGTTGACTCCAAACTAGGCCAGCTTTCCCGAACAGTAAACTGGTCTCCAGAAGAAACGCCAGGCCTTTTTCTTTTGCACTCTCCGGAAAATCCGACTCTGCCTCTTGAAATTGAAGTACCTTTCTACAACGAGTACGACCAGTCAACTCTGGCACTGGCCCACGTCTGGCTTAAGGTCGAAGCCAGCCGCAATCTTGATTATTTCGTCCCCCATCTCCTTCTTGATTTCTCGATTGAGGGCAACACCACAATCATCCAGGACACTGCCAGACAGCTTTATAACGCATCTTCACCACTGACAAAAGCTCTCCAGAGACGACTGCTTGGTGCCGGGATCCTACCTCTCACCAGAGCACTGGGAATAACTTCCAACACTATCCACCTTAATGAGCAGCACGGTATAGTAGTCGCCATGCAGCTTATTAGCGAAGAATTACTGAAAATGCTGCAGCATAACCGAATCGAAAACGCTACGGACACACAGATAATCAAAGCCGCCCAGAAAGTTGCCGGCCGACTCGTCTACACCATCCACACTCCTGTCAAAGCCGGACACGATCGATTCGACAAAACCCTCTACGCGGGAATAAGTCAGAAATCCTGTCGCAGGATACTCGATGTCCTGGCCGCGGATAGCGAATGCCCTTCGACCTACAACTTCACCAATTTTGCCATGCGCGTCAACCGAACAGCAAACTCCGTCAGCAGACTCCACCGCGATGTGACACGAAAACAGTTCCCACAGTTTGCCGGAAAGATATCAGCCATCACCAACGGAGTCCATCATCTCACCTGGGTAAGTGAATCCCGCGCCGGACTTTTTGATTCTTTCGAACAGCTCTCCCAATGGCGCGATAATCCAGGTGTATTTGCCCAAGCAGAAGATCTGTTAGACGACCCTTTATTTCGGACATCACTGGCTGAGGCATGGAAGATGGACACTTCTTCCCTGATCAGCTATGTAAATGCTATGCTGCTCGAACATCGGAACACGATGACGCAAACCTGGATAACCCCGCCAAATTATTTTTCTTCTATTATTTCTAAGAAACATCAGCTTTCTGCAGAAACATTTACCATTGGTTTTGCCCGCCGCTTTTCCACATATAAACGTGCCGATCTTATTTTCTCCGATATTGACCGCCTTTGTGCAATAGCATTGCAGAACAACTGGCCTGTCACCTTGCTTTTTGCAGGAAAAGCTCATCCGGCCGACGAACCAGGTAAATTTGTGATTAAACAGATTCTTGACTTCCAGGAACAAATACACCACAAAAGCAAGGGTCTGGTCAATCTGATCTTTATTCCCAACTACGATATGGCTCTGGCTAAACTCTTGATATCGGGTGTACATATCTGGCTCAACAGTCCGAAAAGACCACTCGAGGCATCCGGAACCAGCGGCATGAAAGCCGCTATGAACGGTGTTCCCAATATTTCTATCATGGATGGCTGGTGGGTGGAAGGTTATCACGAAGGAAAAACCGGCTGGAAATTCGGCAAAGAAGACTCGATCGACACCGCAAATCTGAGTGAATCACGTGATATGCTGCTTTATGAAGAAGATTCCTCGTCTTTTTATGAAATCCTACCGGAAATCCTAGACAGTTTCTACAATTCCTATAGTTCAACCTTTCTCGATAAAAGTATTTACAATTTGCTGCTCAACATACCTGTTTTCAACACTCATAGAATGGCAGCGGAGTATTCTGCCAGGTATGCACTTTTTCTTGAAGAAAAAAGCGCAAAAAAAATGGACTCTTTTGCACAACTTTATAGTAGTGATAATTTCTCTATCGGTATAGAATAACATTTATAGCCCTTCAACCAATGACAGGGTATCCCACTACGACCTGCCTCGCTAAATATGGAGAAATATACATGGCTAAAGCACACGTAAGTCACACTCGAACAACCGACAAAACAATTCGCGCTATTGACAGAAAGCGGGAACAGGAAAGGCGAAAAATGTTTATTCTTGCCCGTGACAATTCCGAAACCCTTGCCACAAAGATAGTCCAGCGCCTCATCGATAGGAGCAACATTGAAACCACTTCAGTAGAAAGCATACAGAAAGTTATCGAAAAACAGTTGCGCAAACTCGTTGATATCGAGGATTTTGACCTGCAGCTCAAGCTGGCTCCGGTACGGACTTTAGTCCAGGATCCCAATATCGTCAGCTTATATCTGACCCAGTTTGTTATCGAAGATCTCATCGATCACAGCGACATTCAAGATATTTTCGGGGAAGACCTGGACATCTATCGCTCGCTGGACTCTGTTTTGAACGTACTTCGCCCCTGAACATGCACCCGACTGATAGTCCGTCGCTGGTCTTTGCTGACGGCCAGGGAAATATCTCAGATTTTTCATCACTTTCCATGGCCGGCATGAGCAATGGTCATTACTTTTTGCCGGAACTTGAAGACCTTATCCCCCTGCCTGAGGGAAGTGAGCTTTTTCTTCTACCCGACAGGTTACCGGTTGGAATAGACCCCTATACGGGCGAACCTCTACTACTGGAGGAGGATCCTTACAACCCTGGTTACGGAATACAGGCGGTAGCTGCCTTTATGGCCCCAGCTCACACATCTATTTTTACCAGCGCTTTTCAGTCGCGAAAAAAAAACGCCCAGATTCTGCCTCTTTTTGCCTATACTGCAGTAGGATGGTATGATGATCAATTCTGGGTTGCCGCCTTTCGTAGTGATAACGACATCCGTCAGGATGCCGGTCAGTTCAACCAAAAAGAAATAGATGCAAAAACACGAACAAAACTGGCATCATTTCCCGACAACAGATTGATCCAGCACCTGGGCAAATGCTGCCTCACCTATTGCTGCCCTGCTGCCCGGAACTATTTCCTGGGACGCTGGGAAGCCCCGTTACCTACTTCTCCTACCTGCAATGCAAGATGTTTAGGATGTATTTCCCTGCAGCCGTCCGGTTGCTGTCCCTCTACTCAGGAACGTATTCATTTTGTCCCTACTGCAGCAGAGATTACTGAACTGGCTGTCAGTCATCTCAACTCTGCTGAGCGGCCGGTAGTCAGTTTCGGCCAGGGCTGCGAAGGAGAACCGCTGTTGCAAGCTGATACAATTGAAAAAGCTATCAAGCAGATACGAAAATACACACCCAAAGGGACCATTAACCTCAACTCCAACGCAAGCCTTCCCGAGCAGATAGAAAAACTGGCCAAAGTCGGTCTCGACAGCCTTCGGGTCAGTCTGAACTCAGTACAGGAAAAATATTATACTGCATATTACCGGCCAGCAGGCTACAGCTTCAGCGATGTCGAAAGCTCTATTGAGTTGATGAAATCCGCTGGAAAATTTGTCTCTCTCAACTATTTCATACTACCAGGTCTCACAGACTCTCTTGCAGAGTTCGACAGTCTCTGCCGGCTCATTGAAAAATACTCTCCCGACCTTCTCCAACTCCGTAACCTGAATATGGACCCTGAATGGTACCTCAGGGCAATCGCTTTTCCCGGAGCAGAAAAACCAATGGGGATCAGACAATGGCGTTCAGCATTGCAGACGCGTTTTCCTTCTCTTTCATTTGGATATTTCAACCCGCCACTCTCCTGAGCCAGGGATAAAAAGACTGCGGCATCATACAACATCACGAAATTCTTTATATT